>JAAZDJ010000073.1 GCA_012512255.1 Clostridiales bacterium
AGCTAAGGGCATGCACACCAATAAGGAACGCAATTTGCTTGTCTGCTTAGTTAGAAAAAGACAGGTGTCCGCCATGAGAAAACTTTTGAAAGAATACGCGCCCGATTCGTTTACTTACATCTCCCAAGCGACCGAAGTCATCGGCGAAGGATTTACTTCATAAAAAAATGGCTTTATAACTTTTAGAAAGTATCGCCCTTTCTTAATTTTTTGGAAAGGGTTTTTTTAATTTTGTGTCAATTTTGGTTAAAACTCATATAATGTTATACGAAAAAATTTAAGGAGCGCCAAATTTTATGTATTTTGATGATTATAAAAATCCAGACTGCTGTAACGTGTGCTGCCTTCCCGGTCCTAGAGGACCCCAAGGCTGTCCAGGGCCTCCCGGTCCAAAAGGCTCCACAGGTCCAACCGGTCCTCAAGGCATGATTGGTCCTATCGGCCCTACCGGTCCGACAGGTCCAACAGGTCCTACTGGTCCTACTGGCCCAACAGGTCCAACAGGTCCTACTGGCCCAACAGGTCCTACTGGCCCAACAGGTCCTACTGGTCCCACTGGTCCTACTGGCCCTACCGGTCCGAATGCGCAGCTTAACAACTTCTTAACTTCTATTACAGTCCAAACAGGTTTGGATATTGATTCGGGCGAGAGCATTCCTTTTGCTATCAATGGAACTGTTGGAGGAACGGATATAACGCATACGCCGGGCTCAATAATCTTTAACTTGCAGGCCAACCGCGCCTATCAGGTATCATATACGGTAAGCGGACAAACGCAAGCCAACGCTATGTCTTTTGTGCTTGAATTGAACGGCGTACAAGTCCCCGGAAGCAACGCCACCGTATTGCAAACGCCCGCGGAATCTTTAACCGCCACAGGATACGCTTATATTGCCACCCCAGCGGCGCCAAATCCCAGCGCTTTGGAAGTGGTTAATATCTCAACGGATGAAGTTGAAAATATTACAGCCAGCATTTCTATCTTGGAAATAGCTTAAAAAAACCAAAAAAAGCAAGCGTTTTAGCTTGCTTTTACATATGCGCAAATTTGCATATTTTAAAATCCAATCTTTAAATTAATTCTATTATTGCCATTTCGGCGGCGTCGCCGCGACGAGGGCCGATTTTTAATATGCGGGTATATCCGCCGCCCTGGCCTTCGCTCGCTCTTTGGGAATATCTGGGCGCATATTCGTTAAAAATCTTTTCTATCAAAGGATGCTTAATATCCTTGGTTCTGGCTTTATAAGCCGTCTTTGATTCGTCGGCGCCCTTTATTTCTTGCAAGTCATAAAGGCTTGCCATAAGTTTTCTTCTTGCCGCCAGCTTTTTGGGGCCGTCGTTATAATGCTCTACTGTATATTCCTTGCCCTTGGCGTCCTTTTTGGTAAGTTCTACTTTAACCACATCGTTATGGGTGTTAATCGCGGCCGTCAATAGTTTTTCGGCTATTTTTTGAACGGATTTTGCGCGGGCAAGGGTTGTTTTTATTTTTCCGTACCAAAAAAGCTGCGAAACTTGATTGCGAAGCAACGCCATTCTTTGATCGGTAGGTCTTCCTAGTTTGTATCCCATTATTCTAAAGCTCCTTATTCGTCACTCTTTTTTAAACTAAGTCCAAGTTCGTTTAATTTGCTGATAACTTCTTCCAAAGACTTTCTGCCAAGATTGCGCACCTTTAGCATGTCTTCTTCGGTGCGCTTGGACAAATCCTCAACCGTATTGATGTTTGCGCGTTTTAGACAGTTAAACGAGCGCACGGACAAGTCCAAGTCTTCTATGCTCATTTCCAAAATCTTTTGGCGTTTGTCCTTTTCGCGGCTGACTAAGATGTCCATTCCGCTGATGTTCTCGGACAAATTGACAAAAAGCCTTATATGGTCTTCCACAATTTTGGCGGAAAGAGAAACCACTTCCCTTGCCGACATCGTGCCGTTGGTTTGAACTTCCAATGTGAGTTTGTCGTAGTCAATATTTTGCCCGACACGAGTGCTTCCCACTTCGTAATTGACTTTTTTGACAGCCGTAAAGATAGAATCTATCGGTATATATCCTATAGGCGCGTTGGGGTCTTTGTTCTCATTGGCGCTGACATAGCCGCGTCCCCTGCCTATGGTAAGCTGCATATCCAATACGGCGCCCGTATCCAATGTGCAGATATAATGGTCGGGATTAAGAATTTCCACATCGGAATGCGTTTCTATATTCTTGGCGGTAACAATACCGGGGGTTGCTGCGTATAATCTCAAAACGGTCTGGTAGTTACGGTCTTGAGAAACTGTCTTGACGGCCACGCCTTTAAGATTGAGAATGATTTCGACGACATCTTCCCTTACGCCTTTTATGGTGCTGAATTCGTGCTTAACGCCCTCAATCTTAACGCCCTTGATAGCCGCGCCCGGCAATGCGCTCAAAAGCACGCGTCTTAAACAGTTGCCCAAAGTGATACCAAACCCGCGTTCCAACGGTTCAATAGTGAATTTGGCGTAGCTGCCGTCCGCGCTTTCGTCGCATTGAATTTTGGGTCTTTCTATTTCCATCATAATAACAAAGTTCTCCTTTTTAAAAACTAATTACTTGGAGTAATGTTCAACAATCAATTGTTCATTAATATTGAGGTCAATATCTTCCCTTGCGGGCAGCGCCAACACCTTGCCTTCCAATGTTTCTGTGGAAAACTCCAACCACTTCGGAATAATAGGCCTATATTCCTTCAAATGGGCGAATTTTTCTTTGTGGGAAGGCTTGATGGCTATTACATCGCCTGCTTTAACCTGATATGACGGAATATCAACTTTTTTGCCGTTGACGGTTATATGACCGTGATTTACTATTTGGCGGGCTTGCGCTCTTGAAGAGCCTATTCCCATGCGATATACCACATTGTCAAGCCGTCTTTCCAACATAGACAGCATAATCTCGCCGGTTACGCCTTTTTGTTTTGACGCCTTAATATAGTAATTTTTGAATTGTTTTTCAACAAGTCCGTAATATCTTTTGACTTTTTGTTTTTCCCTTAACTGCAAGCCATACTCGCTTATCCTTCTTCTTCTGCCCATGCCGTGAATTCCCGGAGGCGTGGGTCTTCTGTCAATAGCGCATTTTTTGGAGGTGCATCTATCGCCCTTCAAAAATAGCTTCACTCCTTCTCTTCTGCACAAACGGCAATCAGCTCCTGTATATTTAGCCATTAAAGTTTACCTCCTATATCCTTCTGCGCTTGGGCGGTCTGCATCCATTATGGGAAATGGGAGACACATCCCTGATCAATGTTATATTCAGTCCCGCGGTCGCCAAAGCTCTGACGGCCGATTCCCTGCCCGAGCCCGGGCCTTTTACATATACTTCCACGCTTCTTATGCCTTGTTCATAAGCGCGCTTGGCCGCGTCTTCCGCCGCCATCTGCGCGGCGAAAGGAGTGGACTTTCTTGAGCCCTTAAAGCCCAGCGCGCCCGCGCTGCTTTGGCATATAGCGTTGCCTTGTTCGTCTGTTATCGTTACCAAAGTGTTATTAAACGACGCTTGAATATGCGCCTGTCCTTTGTCTATATTGCGCGTTACTTTACGCTTTTTGGTCGTCTTTTTAAGTGCCATAATTTAGTTACCTCCCCTTGCCGCGTCCGACTATGCGTTTTCTGCCCTTTCTGGTGCGAGCGTTGGTCTTTGTATTTTGTCCTCTTACGGGCAATCCTTTGCGATGGCGCAAACCCCTGTAGCAACCGATATCTTGCAATCTCTTGATATTCATCGCGACTTCTCTTCTTAGGTCGCCTTCAACCACAAGATTTTTTTCAATGTAATCTCTTAACTTGCTGACATCGCTTTCCGTCAAATCTTTGACCCGCGTGTTAGGGTTAATATTGGTTTTTTTCAAAATTTCGTTTGCCAAAGGTCTGCCTATGCCATATATATAGGTCAGTCCAATCTCTATTCTCTTTTCTCTAGGCAAATCAATACCGGCTATTCGTGCCACCTTGTATTCTCCTTATTTTGATTTTTTTATATATATTTTACACGAAAAGGAATGAGCTGTTTTTATTTAATTTTAAACAGCTTTTTCGTATTTGTATCCTAAATTATCCTTGTCTTTGTTTATGGTTAGGGTTTTTTGAGCAAATAACCATAACCTTGCCTTTGCGCTTGATTATTTTGCACTTATCGCACATAGGTTTAACAGAAGGTCTAACTTTCATTTTTTATCTCCATTGTTTTTATTTTTTAATTTTTTCCGCGCCAGATTATGCGCCCTTTTGTGATGTCATAGGGCGACATCTCTATCTTAACATGATCCCCGGGCATCACTCTTATGTAGTTTACCCTTAGTTTCCCCGACAATGTAGCGGTAATAATATGCCCGTTGGATAATCTAACTTTAAACATAGTTCCGCGCATGGCTTCAATCACTACGCCTTCGGTTTCTATGTTATCTTCTCTTGGCACACTATTCCTCCTTTTTGTCGCCGTTATTAAAAACCTTTAACGCTTTATAAAGCTCGGAATCAAATATTTTAATTCCGTTTTTGAGTTTGTCCGTTAATAAGGTTTTATTTAATAATTTCAAGTGTTTTATATTTTTTTTCTTAGGAGCGCTTAATTTGTGGAATCTGCCATCCGCGATCAAGACAAATCTCTCATCCAGCACTCCGCAGATTACAAAATACTTGCCTTTGTCCCTTCCTGCAATAGAAAGCGCTACCCTACCGAGTTCTGCCTCTACCTTTTCCATCTACCACCTCTTAAAGCGTCAAAATCTCCGCGCCGTTTGCCGTTATTACCACGGTGTTTTCATAATGCGCGGACGGCAAACCGTCTTTGGTCTTGACCGTCCATCCGTCAGGACAAAACTCAACTTCGTATCCGCCCATATTGACCATAGGTTCTATTGCAAGCGTCATGTTTTTTGAAAGCTTTATGCCTTTGCCCGCCGTCCCAAAATTTGGCACCGACGGGTCTTCGTGTATTTGCTTGCCTATGCCGTGCCCGACCAAAGCCCGAACGACCGAAAAGCCCGCTTTTTCAACATAATTTTGGATTGCGCTTGACAAGTCTCCCAGCTTCACGCCGTCTTTCAAAACTTTTAAGCCTTCAAAAAAGCTTTGTTCGGTCACTTTGATTAGTTTTTGGTTTTGCGGGGACACCTGACCTACCGCAAATGTTCTTGCCGCGTCCGCGTGGTAACCGTTAATATAAGCTCCCACATCTATGCTGATGATTTGTCCTTCTTCCAGCGTCCTTTTTGACGACGGTATTCCATGAACGACTTCATCATCAATTGAAGCGCATATAGAAGCGGGATATCCTCTATATCCCAAAAAAGAAGGATAAGCGCCGCATGAAGTTATATACTCATACGCTATTATATCCAACTCTTTAGTTGTAATGCCGACTTTTATGTTATCGCCCAAAATATTAAGAACATCCCTTACTATCAAGCCGGCCTTGCGCATCTTTTCTATTTCATTTTGAGTTTTTATTGTTATCATTATCAGTTTAATATTTTTACTATATCTTCAAACACATCGTCAATTGAACGGTTGCCATCTATATTGACTAGCAACCCTTTCTCAGCGTAATAATCAATAAGCGGCTTGGTTTGAAGCGTATAGGTCTTGAGTCTCGCTTTTACTGTTTGGGGCTCGTCATCCTGTCTTTGAATGACTTCTCCGCCGCATTTTGCGCATTCCGTCTCTTTATATGCGCTTATGTGATAAGGCGCGCCGCAAACAGAACAAACTCTTCTGCCGGACAGTCTTTTGACAAGAATGTCCAAGTCTACATCAATGTTAAGCACAATATCTGCTTTTGTAAATTCGTCCAAAGCTTGCGCTTGCGCAATGGTGCGAGGAAACCCGTCCAATAGGTAACCGTTTTTGCAGTCATTTTCATTAAGTCTATTTTTGACAATCTCAATGACTACTTCATCTGGAACAAGCGCGCCTTGGTCTATATATGATTTGGCTTTTTTGCCTATTTCTGTGCCTTGCTTGATATTGGCGCGTAAAATATCGCCCGTGGATATATGGGGGATATTATACTTGGCCGATATCTTTACCGCCTGCGAGCCTTTGCCCGCGCCGGGAGCGCCCAATAGGATTATATTCATTATTTCAAAAATCCTCTGTAATGCTTCATCATTAATTGGCCTTGAAGCTGTTTGTCAAACTCCAACGCCACGCTTACAACTATAAGCATACCTGTGGCGCTAAAAGCGTTTATAAGCTGAGCTTCGGTCTTAAACACTACGGCAAACACAACGGACGGCACTATTGCGATAAACGCCAAGAATACCGCGCCTATAAATGTAAGTCTATTATTTATTCTTTTTAGATATTCGGTCGTAGGCCTTCCGGGTCTTATGCCGGGTATAAACCCGCCGTATTGCTGGATATTGCGGCTGACATCTTCCGGGTTAAATTGTATATTGGCATAAAAGAATGAAAACCCGAAAATCAATAAGCCCGTAACAAGCGCGTAAGGCCAAGTGCCCACTCCCAAATATGTCATAAACCATCTGTAAGCGCTGCTCTCGGGCGCTATTAATTGAAAGAGCATTTGCGGGGCGGTAACTATAGCCGAAGCGAATATTATGGGCATAACGCCCAAAGCGTTGACCTTGATGGGTATATGGGTCGCCTGCCCGCCATACATCTTACGCCCTTTTATTTGTTTTGCGTATTGGATTGGTATGCGCCTTTCCGAAAGGTCAATAAACACAATAAACAAAAAGATGGTTATAATCATTATAAAGAACGCCACCAAAAACCAAATGGCTTGTTCGTCGCCGTTAATGATATTTATTACGGTGGCTTGAATGCTTTGTGCGGCTGTTGCCAATATGCCCACAAATATCAAAAGCGATATGCCGTTGCCGATATTAAGCTCGGTAATTTTTTCGCCCAGCCACATCGTAAAAGACACGCCCGCTACCATTATAATGACGACAAATGTTGAAATCAGCCAATTTAAGTTAGCGCCAGCGCCAAAAATCCCTTCGTTAATCCAACCATTGCTAGACCAGCCTATTACTATTACAATAGACTGCGCTAAGGCTAGTATAAGCGTTAAATATCTTGTGTATTGGTTTAATTTCCTTCTGCCCTCTTCGCCTTGTTTGGACAATCTTTCAAAGTAAGGAATCGCCACTCCCAACAGCTGCATAATAATGGAAGCGGTAATATAAGGAGCTATTCCTAACGCCAAAAACGCGCCGTTCGCCAAAGCTCCTCCGCTTATTGCCGACATCAATCCCAAAATAGTGTCGTCCATACCTTCGTTATAATAATCGGTAGCGACGCCGGGGATAGGAAGCCAGCAACCGAAGCGATAGACTAGCAACAAAAACAAGGTAATCAAAATTTTTTTTCTTATCTCCTTGACTTTGAATGCGTTTTTGAGCGTTTCAAACATTATATCACCTCTGCTTTCCCGCCGGCTTTTTCTATAACCTCCTTAGCTTTAGCTGAAAATTTGGCAGCCTGAACGGTAAGTTTTTTGGTCAACTCGCCGTTGCCTAAAACTTTTAGCCCATAAGGCTCTATCTTTTTGATGATTCCTTTTTCTTTTAACAACTCAATAGTTACAACAGCGTCGTCATCAAAAATATTTAAGGCGCCGACATTGACAATATTATATACTTTTTTGAAGACATTAGTAAAACCGACCTTGGGCAGTCTTCTAACCAACGGCATTTGACCGCCTTCAAAACCGGGTCTTACTCCTCCTCCGCTTCTGGCTTTTTGTCCTTTATGTCCTCTGCCCGAGGTTTTGCCTAAGCCCGAGCCTGTGCCTCTGCCTACTCTCTTGGTTTTGCGGCGAGCGCCTTCTTGAGGACTTAACTCATGAATATCCATATTATTGAACTCCTATCTCCTCGACTTTTACAAGATGGCGTACTTGGAAAAGCATGCCTCTTAACGCCGAATTGTCGTTAAAGATTTTGGAACTGCCTATTTTTTTTAGTCCCAAAGCTTGTATTGTTTTTATATGTTTATCCAAACTGCCTATCGTGCTTTTTATCAATGTCACTTTGACTTGGGCAGATTGCGCCTTTTTCTTAGCCATAGTCACGCTCCTAGTTTATAATCTCTTCAACAGCCTTACCGCGCAAAGCCGCGACTTTTTCGGGGTTGCGCAAACTCTTAAGCCCTTCTAAAGTTGCCTTTACGCAGTTGATTGGATTGGAAGAACCAAGAGATTTGGTTGTTATGTCTTTTATGCCCGCAAGTTCCACGACCGCTCTTACGCTTCCGCCGGCGATAACGCCCGTGCCTTCGGGCGCGGGACGCATAAACACATATCCTCTGCCGTATTTGCCTATTACTTCGTGAGGTATTGTGGTATTGCTAAGGGCAATCTTGACCATATTCTTTTTGGCGTTTGCCGCCGCTTTTTCTATCGCCATGGGGACTTCGTTCGCCTTGCCCGTGCCGACGCCAACCGAACCTTTTTCATCGCCCACGACAACGACGGCTGTAAAACGGATATTTCTTCCGCCTTTAACAACCTTAGAAACACGCCTTACGGAAACAAGTTTGCGCTTTAATTCATCTTGTTGTCTTTCTTCACGCTTTGCCATTATGAATTTAATTTCCTCCTTCAAAACTTCAGCCCGGCTTCTCGCGCGCCGTCCGCTAACTGCTTGATTCTGCCTGTATAAAGGTATCCGCCTCTATCAAACACCACTTTTTCTATCTTTGATTTTAGGGCTTTTTGGGCGATTTCCTGCCCGACTATTCTTGCTTGCTCCTGCTTGGTCTTGCCTTTTAGGGCTTCTTGCAAGCCTTTTTCCAAAGTAGAGCATGCCACCAATGTATGCCCTTTGGTGTCGTCAATAATCTGCGCGTATATATGGTTAATGCTGCGATATACATTGAGTCTAGGAGTCTTAGAATCTCCCGATATTTTCTTTCTTACGCGTAAATGCCGCTTTTTTCTGATTTCGTTCTTGTTAGGTTTGGATATCATGTTTTACTCCTTATTTTGCAGCCTTCTTGCCTTCTTTGCGGACAACCCTTTCGTCCGAATAATATATTCCGTAACCGTGATAGGGTTCTACTTTTTTGATAGCTCTTATTTTGGCGGCAAAATGACCTACGAGCTCTTTGTCAATGCCTTTTATTTCTATTTCCGTAGGCGTAACACAAGCCGCTTTTATGCCGTCGGGAATATTCACTTCAACGGGATAGGAAAACCCGATGTTCATGACAAGCTTAGAGCCCGAAACCTGGCACTTATAGCCCACGCCTGAGACAATGAGCTTTTTTTCATAACCTTTTGTCACGCCAACAACCATATTGTTGATAAGCGATCTATATAAACCATGCAGTGACCTTGCTTGTTTTTGGTCGTTTGCGCGGCTTACCAAAATTTTGCCGTCTTCCGCTTTTACGGATATGTCTTTTGATTGTATTCGCCTGCTTAGCTCGCCTAAAGGTCCTTTTACGGTTACAATGTCGCCGTTAATGTCCACGGTAACTCCGTTAGGTATCTCTATGGGCATTTTTCCAATTCTAGACATCTTGATACCTCCTACCAAACATAGGCAAGCACTTCGCCGCCTACCTTGTATTGTCGCGCTTTTTTGTCTGTCATTATGCCTTTGCTGGTTGACAAAATAGCAATACCCAAACCGTTAAGCACCTTGGGAATTTCTTTATACGAGCAATACACCCTCAAGCCCGGCTTGGAAATTCTTTGAAGGTTGGTCAAAACTCTTTCATATTTGGGTCCGTATTTTAATTCTATAATAATTTTGGCGTCTTTGCCTTCGCCTTCCAATTTCGCGCTTTTTACATAGCCTTCTTCTACCAAAATATCGGCTATTTGCTTTTTTATTTTGCTTGCGGGTATCTCTACCGACGTATGTTTGGCGGTAAGAGCGTTCCTTATTCTTGTTAAAAAATCCGCGATAGGGTCAATAACCATTTGACGAAACCTCCTTACCAACTTGATTTTCTTACGCCGGGAATTTCACCGCGATACGCAAGGTTGCGAAAGCAAATTCTGCAAATACCATATTTGCGCAAAACCGCATGCGGTCTGCCGCATATGTTACAACGGGTGTACGCCCGTGTTGAAAATTTTGCAGGCCTTTTTTGTTTGTTTATTAACGCTTTTTTTGCCATTTATCTATCTCCTTAATTTGCCAACGGCATTCCCATGCCCTTCAAAAGGGCTTTGGCTTCTTCGTCGGTGCGCGCGGTGGTAACGATAGTGACATCAAATCCTCTAACCTTATCTATTGTGTCATACTTGACTTCGGGGAAGATAAGCTGTTCTTTTATGCCAAATGTGTAGTTGCCGCGCCCGTCAAACGAATTGCCGTTAAGACCTCTAAAGTCCCTTACCCTGGGCAATGCCATAGAAATTAATTTATCTAAAAACTCGTACATACGGTTGCCCCTGAGGGTAACCATACATCCGACATTCATTCCCGTTCTGACCTTAAAATTGGCGACTGATTTTTTGGCTTTAGTGACAATGGGTTTTTGACCGCAAATAAGAGCAAGCTCTTCCACGGCGGCGTTAAACTTTTTGCCGTCGTCTTTAATATCGCCCAAGCCCCTATTAACTACAATCTTTTCAATTTTGGGGACTTGGTGGATATTTTTGTAGCCAAATTGTTTCATAAGTTCTTTGACGACAACTTCGTCATATAATTTTTTCAAACGGTACCTGCCGTTGTCCCCGTCCTTGGCAGCCTTTTTGGAAGCTTCTTTTGCGGACGCTTTAGCGGCGGATTTTTGCGCCGCGGGCTTTTGGGCAGGTTTAGCCTTATCAGCTTCTTGAGCTTTGGTCTTTTTTTGGTCTTGTTCAACGATCTTTGTCGTTGTTTTCTTTTTTTCTTCCACTTTGCCAGCCTCTTGTTCCATATATTGTTTTTGGTTTTTTAAGTTATCGCTTGATTTTTTGGTTTTTGCCGCTTCCATTAATACCGCGGCTATTCCTTCCTCTATCTTGCTTTTGGGAATTGTCGCTTTTTTCTTAGCGCCACTTCCCGATTTGTTAATAAGCCTTCCAATTTCTTTTAGCTTGGACTCAAGGTCGCTTACCGCCGCTTCAATCAGTTCCAGATCGGTCTTTCTTTTTTTGAGTTCTTGGGCGGTTAATTCGTTCTTGTCTTTTGAATCTTTTAAAGCTGCTTCTTGGTAATATTCGCTAACTTGTTTTTGGACTTGCGCCAGAAATTCTTTTTTTTCGTTAAGCGCTTTGTCTAACGCTTTTTTGGCCGCTTCTTCGCGCTTGCGAAAAACCTCTTCGTCTTCCGCTTTCTCAGCGTTTTGATCAACCCGTATCTGACTTAATTCCTCCAGAGCTTTTTTAACAGCTTCATCCAGCATAATTGCTTTCGGGCTTTTTAGGTCATCTACAGGCGATTTTGACGGTTTAGTCACACGCCTTGTATTTGCCATCTTTTCTCCCCCTTATAATTATGCTTCGGTATTGACGGTTTCAGCGCTTTCCTTTTTGGTCGCTTTTTTTGCTGTTGTTTGTTTTTCTGTAGCGGTTGCGTCTTGGGCTTTTGAAGCTTGGGCCGTTGTCTTGGCCTGTGTTTTTTTGGTTTGTTCTTTTGCGTCGTCTTCTTTTTTAGTTGTTTTGGCGGCTTTGGTTTTTTCTTTCTTGATTTCTTTGGAATCAATGGGCTTGCCGCACTTTTTGCAAACGCGCGATTTCTCGTCGCCTGACTTGACAAAACCTACTCTGGCAGGCATCCCGCAAGAGGGACAAATGACCTGCAGCTTGCATAGGTAAATCGGCGCTTCGCTTTTGGTTATGCCGCCAGCTTCTTGGGCGCTTTTTGGCTTTTTGTGATGGTGCACAATATTAACGCCTTCCACGATCGCGCGGTTTTGTTTAGGAAAGATTTGCAAAACCTTGCCGGTTTTACCCTTTTCATCTCCTGACAATATTATTACTTTATCGCCTTTTTTTACATGAAGCACGGTTTTTGTTCCTCCTTAAAGCACTTCGGGAGCCAAGGATATAATTTTCATATAATCCTTTTCTCTGAGTTCTCTTGCAATAGGTCCGAAGATGCGGGTTCCTCTGGGCTGACGCTGGGCGTCAATTATCACAGCGGCGTTATCGTCAAATCTAATATGTGTGCCGTCTTTGCGGCTGATGCCTTTGTGCGTGCGCACGATAACAGCGCGAACAATATCGCCCTTTTTCACAATGCCGCCTGGGGTCGCGCTTTTGACGGAAGCGACAATAACATCGCCTATATTGCCCGCGCGGCGAAACGAACCGCCCAATACGCGAATACACATTATTTCTTTGGCGCCTGTGTTATCGGCCACCTTTAGATATGTTTGAGGTTGTATCATAACGCGTCTCCTTACTTGGCCTTTTCAATGATTCTAACGAGCCGCCAGCATTTATTTTTGGAAATAGGACGGGTCTCGGCTATTTCCACATAATCGCCTATCTGACATTCATTATTTTCATCGTGTATCATATATTTTTTGGTCTTTTTGATTATCTTTTTGTAAAGAGGATGCTTAACTCTAGTAACAACGGACACTACGGCCGTTTTGTCCATCTTGTCGCTTACCACTATGCCCTCGCGGGTTTTGCGGTTGTTTCTTTTTATTGCTGTATCTTCCATAATTCACATCCTTTTTTTACGCTTTCTTTTTGGCGGGCGTAGAAGCAGGTCCGCTTATGCCTTTTATCTCGCGCTCCCTTAAGACTGTCTTAATGCGCGCGATATCGCGCTTGACAGCCTTAAGCTGATTGGTGTTGCCTAATTGCCCGACCGCATGGTTAAAACGAAGATAAAACAATTCGCTTTTGAGTGATGACAGCTTAGCGTTAAGTTCGTCATTGGTCATATCGTGAACTTCTTTAGCTTTCATACTACTTAGCCTCCTTGTTGTTATCTTCTGGGGCGTCCGGATCTTTTACCTCGCCTTTTTTGACAACCTTGCATTTGATAGGCAGTTTATAAGCTGCTTGGGTCAAAGCTTCTTTGGCCACATCTTCTGGAACGCCGGCAATTTCAAACATAACCCTGCCGGGCTTAACCACAGCGACCCAAAACTCGGGCGCGCCTTTTCCGCTACCCATACGGGTTTCGGCGGGCTTCTTGGTTACCGGTTTGTGAGGAAATATTTTGATCCAAACCTTTCCGGTTTTCCTAACTTGTTTGGACAATACGATACGCGCCGCTTCTATTTGATTGGAAGTAATCCAGCCGGGCTGGCATGCCGCCAATCCATACTCGCCGTATGTCACAAGATTGCCTTTTGTGGCAACGCCTTTCATGCGCCCTCTGTGGACTCTTCTCCTTTTGACTCTTTTAGGCATTAACATTGCGTTCATCTCCTTTGAGGGATTTTGACAATACCTCGCCTTTATAAATCCATACTTTGACGCCAATTACGCCAAATGTGGTGTATGCTTGAGCAAAACCATAGTCAATATTCGCTCTCAGCGTCTGCAAAGGTATAGACCCCTCGTTATAATGTTCGCTGCGGGCAATTTCAGCCCCGTCAAGCCTGCCGCTGACCATGACCTTGACGCCCTTTGCGCCGGCTTTTATTGCGCGGTTTATGGCTTGTTTCATCGTTCTTCTAAACGAAGCTCTTTTTTCTAGTTGGGCAGCTATATTCTCGGCCACCAGCACCGCGTCCACATCGGGACGCTTAACTTCCAAGATATTGATGTTTATGGTTTTGCCGGGCGCTATAGCCTGAATTTCTTTTTTTATTTGCTCCACGCCTGAGCCTTTTGCGCCTATCAGCATGCCAGGGCGGGCTGTGTAAATATTGACAACAATTTTGCTTCCGGTCAATCTTTGTATAGTTATGCGGGAAATGGCGGTTGCGTAATATTTGGTTTTTATGTGGTTGCGGATTTTATAGTCTTCCAAAAGATATTTATGGAAATCCTTTTTGCCCGCGTACCATTGGGTTTCCCAACCGTGAATTATTCCCACTCTAAGCCCGTGAGGATTAACTTTTTGACCCATTATTTAGCCTCCCTGACATCCAAAATAACCGTTATATGGCTTGTGCGCTTCAAAATCCTATCGGCGCTTCCGCGGGCGCGGGGTCTGATGCGCTTTAGCGTAGGCCCTTGATCCGCGAAAATCTCAGCCACATACAAGTCTTTTTTGGCAAGATTGTTATTGTGCTCGGCGTTAGCCGCCGCGCTGTTTATCGCTTTGATAACAGGCTCGGCCGCGGCCAATGGCGTGTTTTTCAAAATCGCGATCGCGTCCGTATAGCTCTTGCCGCGAACCAAATCAATCGCCCTTCTGACCTTATAAGGCGACATCCTTATATAACGGGCAAAAGCTTTGGGGCGCGTATCTTTATTTTTTTGCCTTTCTGCAGCCTTTGTTCTTATTCTCTTAGCCATAACCTCTCCTATTTGGCGCGTGTGCCTTTATCTCCCGAATGTCCTTTGAAAGTCCTGGTAGGAGCAAATTCTCCTAGCTTGTGGCCTACCATATCTTCGGTGCAATACACGGGGACATGTTTTCTGCCGTCATGCACGGCTATGGTATGTCCCACAAATTCGGGGAAAATGGTTGACGCTCTTGACCATGTTTTGATAACTTTTTTTTCGTTTTTTTGATTTAGCTCTTGAATTTTTTTCAAAAGCTTAGGGTCAACGAAAGGTCCTTTTTTTACCGATCTGCTCATTTAGCTAACCTCTTTAATTGATTCGTTTGATAATAAACTTATCAGAACGATTCTTTTTCTTTCTTGTCTTTAAGCCTCTGGCCTTTTTGCCCCAAGGCGTCATCGGGCTAGGCATGCCGACAGGCGATTTGCCTTCGCCGCCGCCGTGAGGATGGTCAACCGGGTTCATGGCAACGCCTCTAACGGTCGGCCTAATTCCCAAATGGCGCTTGCGTCCGGCTTTGCCAAGACTGATTAATTCGCTGTCAACATTGCCTACCTGCCCTATGGTAGCGCGGCATGCAAGGGGAACCATTCTCATCTCGCCGCTTGGCAGTCTTAGAGTGGCGTATTTGCCTTCCTTGGCCATAAGCTGAGCCGCGCCGCCAGCCGAACGCACAAGCTGTCCTCCGCGCTTGGGCTGGAGCTCTATGTTATGAACCATAGTGCCCACGGGAACGGATTCTAAGGGCATCGCGTTGCCTACCTTAATATCAACATCCGCGCCCGATACCACGGTATCTCCCGCTTGCAAGCCCAAAGGGGCCAAAATATATCTTTTTTCGCCGTCGGCATAATGAAGCAACGCTATAAATGCCGTGCGGTTGGGGTCGTATTCTATTGCCGCGACTTTTGCCGGAATATTATCCTTATTGCGCTTAAAGTCTATTATACGATATTTGCGCCTGCCGCCGCCGCCTATATGTCTCACGGTGATCTTGCCTTGGTTATTGCGCCCGCCTGTGCGGTTAAGACTAACCAGCAACGACTTTTCGGGCTTCTTTTTGGTCAGCAACGAATAGTCTATAACGGTCTTAAATCTTGTTCCCGGCGTCATCGGCCTTAATCTTTTAATTGCCATTGTTTTCTCCTTATGCCAGACTGTCAAACAATTCTATGGACTTTGAGTCCTCGGTCAATTGAATGATTGCCTTTTTGTAAGAGGGCGTCATTCCCTCGTATCTGCCCTGTCTTTTTAGCTTGCCGCGGGCGTTTATGGTGTTAACGCTTTGGACCTTTACCTTAAAAATCTCTTCTATGGCTTTTTTTATCTGTTTTTTATCAGCCCTTTTGTCCACGATAAAAGTGTATTTTTTGGACTGGATGCCGCCATAACTCTTTTCGGACATAACGGGCTTTATGATTATATCGTAAGGATTATTCATTGCCGTAAGCCTCCTCAATCTTCTTAACCGCGCTCTTTAGCATAACAATCTTATTATGGCGGACAACATCATACACATTGATAAAGTCAGAACAAATAGCGCTAACTTGAGGGATGTTTCTGGAAGCCCTGAAAACATCTTCGTTGACTTCGGGCAATACCAATAGCACGCTTTTGTCTAGTTTTAGGTTGGATAAAATATCCGCGACCTCTTTGGTCTTGGCGGAAATGAGTTTTAGGTCATCCAGCACCATAAATTGATCGTCCGAAACTTTTGCGCTCAAAGCCGACAAAAGCGCTAAAGTTTTGGCTTTTTTGTTGATTTTTTGCGAAAAATCTCTGGGTTTGGGAGCAAATACCACGCCGCCATGACGCCATTGGGGCGACCTGGTTGAGCCGTGGCGAGCTCTTCCCGTCTTTTTTTGTCTCCAAGGCTTTCTGCCGCCGCCGCTTACTTCGGCGCGGGTTAGAGCGCTTTTTGTGCCTTGTCTGCGGTTTGCCAATTGAGCGACTACGACTTGATGGATTAAGGGTTTGTTGACTTCTTGCCCAAAAACCTTATCGCTCAAGGTCATAGTGCCGACTTTTTCTCCGCTTTGGTTATATACGTTAATTTTAGGCATATCTCAATTCTCCTTATTTTGCGCACTTAACAGCTTGGCGAACGGCAATCAGCCCGCCCTTGGGGCCGGGGACGGAACCTTTTATCAGCAAAATGTTTCTTTCGGGGTCAACCTTGACCACCTCAAGATTTTGTATGGTTACCTTTTCGTGTCCGTATTGCCCGGGCATTGACTTGTTTTTGAAAATCCTGCCTGGCGTGCTGCCCGCGCCCGTAGAGCCCATGGACCTGTGCACAGGGCCTGCGCCGTGCGACATTCTAAGACGGCTGGCGTTCCAACGCTGTATTGTGCCCGTAAAGCCTCTTCCTCTGGTCAATCCGCTTACATCCACCATATCGCCTGATTGGAAGATGTCGCATTTTATTTGATCGCCCGCTTTATAGCTGGACGCGTTAGACAATTTGAATTCTTTTAGATATTTTTTGGGCGTAATGCCCGCCTTTTTGAAATGCCCCAAAACAGGCTTTGTCGTGTTTTTTTCTTTGGCGTCAATAAAGGCAAATTGAACGGCGCTGTAACCGTCTTTTTCCTCGGTCTTGACTTGGGAAACATAACACGGTCCCGCCGCGATAACCGTAACGGGAATAACCGTGCCGTCATCGGCAAAAATCTGCGTCATCCCTAACTTTATTCCTAATATAGCTTTGTTCATCGTAAATGTCCTCCAGGCAAGCTTTACAACTTGATTTTGATATCAACGCCTGCTGGCAAGTCCAGTTTCATAAGACTGTCAACCGTTTTTGCCGACGGGCTATAAATATCAATCAAACGCTTGTGTGTCCTTATCTCAAATTGCTCTCTTGAATCCTTATATTTGTGAGGCGCGCGCAAGATTGTGATGATTTCTTTTTCGGTGGGAAGCGGTATAGGCCCGCTTACCTTGCCGCCCGTTCTTTTGGCTGTCTCAACAATCTTTAAAGCCGACTGGTCAACCAAGTCATGCTCGTACGCTTTGAGATTGATTCTTATTCTTTGTCCTGCCATGTCTTATATATTTAACCTCCAAATTGCTTTGCTTAAGCCATAAAAACCGATATACAATGCGCCGTGTGTTTCATATTTGGTTGCATTTTTTAGCGGCTCTTATAAGAGCCGCTAAAAAGAAAAAAGTTTTTTTAGCTTAAGCCGCTCCCGATAAATTAGGAACATAGATCCGCCAAAGTTCTCCTCTTAGGCGCTGCAATTATTCGCCTAGGTAACCTTCGGTTTCATCTCCAAAATCCGCCGCCCTTTTGGGCACGCTTATATATTCTAATATAACGGATTTTTTATGTCAAGAAAATTTTACGATGTTTTATAAATTTTTTGACGCTTTTTGACTGCTTAAATTGCAACTACAAGTGCAACGGTTTGTATAATAAATTTGTTTTACAGTTCCCTTTACCCCGAGGGGTAAAGGGAAAATTTTTCTAATTCTTGAGCGAACACTTGTTCTGCTGATTTGTAGCC
>JAAZDJ010000074.1 GCA_012512255.1 Clostridiales bacterium
AAAATATTAAAATTGATAATCTAACCATATTGGAATGTAAATTGTCAAAATTTAAAGTTTGCTGATTGGTTTTTATATATTGATAATCTAACCATATTGGAATGTAAATAACGCGGTCGGCGCTGTCAAGGGGCAAATTGGAATAATTGATAATCTAACCATATTGGAATGTAAATTGATACGCTAACTGCAGGGGCTCTGGCTTCACTCTGATTGATAATCTAACCATATTGGAATGTAAATGGCTATTTGGTTGTCGTTAAGCCCTTTGGCCCTTAAATTGATAATCTAACCATATTGGAATGTAAATATGATTATAGCGATGTGTATGAAAAGACACGCGAGCATTGATAATCTAACCATATTGGAATGTAAATTTGGTCTTCTCCCACGCGAAAAGCGCAGCGGCCTCTATTGATAATCTAACCATATTGGAATGTAAATGACGGTGCGATCTTGCCTATTGTGACAGTGTAGGTCATTAATAATCTAACCATACTGGAAATTCCACATTAAAGCCTATCTATTAAGGTATAATTTTTGTGATTTGTGTTCGCGTTTTTGTTTAGGCGTTATATGCTTTACATTATTTTAACTTATTCTTTATAAAATAATTGCTAGGCGTTTTTTTTTGTGATATAATCTAAAAGGCTTTTTAAAGAGCCTTAAAAATACGCACCCGATAGCGATTCGGTTTTCGTTGCTTTTTGTAAAAATCTTTAAATTACAAAATGTTTAGACCGATAAAAAAATCGCGCGGGGAGGACTAAACGGAGGATTTTTTTTATGCCAGTAATTTCAATGAAGCAGTTATTAGAGGCGGGCGTGCATTTTGGGCATCCCACAAGAAAATGGAATCCCAAAATGAAACCATACATCTTCACCTCTCGTAACGACATTTACATCATCAATCTTGAATTAACAGTAGAATTAATTGACCAAGCTTACGCATTTGTTAAGCAACAAGTGACCGAAGGCAAATCGGTTTTGTTTGTTGGTACCAAAAAGCAGGCCGCGGAAGCTATCCAGCAAGAAGCCGAGCGCTGTGGACAGTTTTTTGTCAACACCAGATGGCTGGGCGGGACTTTAACCAACTTTACGACAATCCGTTCAAGAGTGGACCGCCTCAACAAACTAAACCAAATGGAAAAACTCGGCGAATTTGATTTGTTGCCCAAAAAGGAAGTGTTAAAACTTAAGGCGGAAAGAGACAAATTGCAGCATAATCTAGGCGGAATCAAAGAAATGCGCGCGCTACCAGGCGTAGTATTTGTAATTGACCCCAAAAAAGAACACATAGCTATAAGAGAAGCTCGCGCGATGAGAATTCCTATCGTGGGATTGGTGGACACCAATTGCGACCCCGATGAAGTGGATTATGTCATACCGGGCAATGATGACGCTATTAGGGCAATCAAGCTTATAGCGGGCGCGATCGCGGACGCGGTAATTGAAGCGCGCGAAGGCGAGCAAAGCGTTTCTCAAGAAGCCAAAACAGAAGACAGCGAAGATAATAACGAGGTTTCTATTGAAGAGTCTTTGGAAAATATTGATTTTGAGGCGATTGAAAAAGAGGACGACGAAGAAATAAAAGAAAAAGCGCCCAAGCGCGCCAAAAAAGCTGCGGCTGTAAAGGAAGAAGATGAAACAGCAAAAGCTTCAACTGTAAATGAAGACGATAAAGAAGCCGAACAAAAGTCTCAAAAACCGAAAAAAGCTTCAAAGGACGAAATTCAAGAAGAAATAAAACAAGACCAAAAATCCGAAAAAGAGGTAGCACAAAAAGAACCCGCGCAAGAAGAGGCGGAAGCGCCTGAAAAGGAAGCGGCCGAACAAATAGAGCCTCAAAAAGAAGAGCGCAAAGAAGAGCCCAAACAGCAAGAAGCAAAAGAAGAGGCAAAAGCCGAATAATAAAGCATTGTTTTTAACATAAATAAATAAAAAAAGGAGAACGCAATGGTTACAACTAAGGATATTCAAGAATTGCGTGCCAAGACAGGCGCCGGTATAGTTGATTGCAAAAACGCGCTTACCGAAGCCAATGGCGATATTCAAAAAGCAATAGAAATTTTGAGGGAAAAGGGCAAGGCTGCTGCAAGCCGCAAAGCTGGCAGGATAGCGGCTGAAGGGCTTGTAGATTCATATATTCATTTTGGCGGCAAGATTGGCGTTTTGGTAGAGGTCAATTGCGAAACGGATTTTGTCGCGCGTAGCGACGAGTTTAAAGAACTTGTCCACAATATAGCCATCCATATAGCCGCTGCCAATCCGCTTTATGTAAACATTGAGGATGTTCCGACAGCGGAATTGGAAAAAGAAAAAGAGATTTTAAAAGCCCAAGCTCTTAACGAAGGCAAACCCGCCAATGTCGTTGAAAAAATGGTAGAAGGCCGAATCAAGAAATATTACAAAGACGTGTGCCTTATGGAACAAGAATATGTAAAAGATCCTTCCAAGACAATAAAAGACTTGATTATTGAGGCGACGGCCAAAATTGGCGAAAAGATTTCTATAAGAAGGTTTGTCAGGATGGAAGTTGGCGAAGGGCTGGAAAAGCGGTCGGACAATTTGGCGGAAGAGGTTGCGAAACAAGTGGCAAGTATGAAGAATAAATAAACCCGCAAAGGACACATAAAATTTTGTGTCCTTTTTTTAAAGAAAATTTTGGCTTAACAAGTCAAAAATCTTTTGATATAATAGCATAAGGAGTTAGGTGTGAAGTATTCTAGAGTATTATTAAAAATAAGCGGCGAAGCGCTGGCAGGCGATGAAAAGTTTGGAATTAATCCGTCAGTAGTGCAGCATGTTGTAAAACAGCTCAAAATAATCCACCAAAAAGGTATCCAGATAGCGATTGTGATAGGCGGCGGAAACTTTTGGCGAGGACGGCAAGGGCAAAATATGGACCGCACTACAGCCGACCATATGGGCATGCTAGCAACCATTATTAACGCTCTTGCTTTGCAGGACGCGTGCGAAAAAGCCGATATCCCGACACGAGTCCAAACGGCCATAAGCGTTCCCGCCGTCGCCGAACCTTATATTTTACGCAAAGCCATTAGGCATTTTGAAAAAGGAAGGATTGTCATATTCGCTTGCGGCACGGGCAATCCTTATTTTACTACCGATACGGGCGCCGCTCTTAGGGCGGCTGAAATAGGCGCCGATGTAATTTTAATGGCTAAAAATATTGACGGCGTTTATGATTCCGACCCCAAGAAAAACTCGGGCGCGAAGAAGTTGGATGAGATATCTTATTTGGATGTAATCAATAAAGGGCTTAATCTTATGGATTCAACTTCTATTACAATGTGCATGGAAAACAAAATACCCATTATAGCTTTTGCTCTTGCTGAAGAAAACAGCATAGTAAAAGCCGCTTTAGGCGAAAAGATAGGAACTATAATAAAATAATTTACGGGGGTTTAAAAAAAATGGCAGCGGATATTGAAACAGTAAAGGATCATTTAACAAAATACGAAACAAAATTGACTAAAATTTTGGAAAGTTTCAAAAACGAGATGAACAGAGTTCGCGCGGGTCGCGCAAATCCTCATTTGTTAGATAAAATTATGGTTGATTACTATGGAACGCCAACGCCATTAAACCAAATGGCTAATATCAGCGTTCCCGAAGCCAGAATGATAACTATTTCCGTTTGGGATGTTTCGGCGATCAAAAATGTGACCAAAGCCATTATGGCTTCCGACCTTGGCATTACTCCGATTGACGATGGAAAAACTATAAGATTGGTTTTTCCTCAACCGACCGAAGAGCGCCGCAAAGAACTGGTGCGGAACGTAAAAAAGACCGCAGAAGACTTCAAAGTATCTATGCGCAATGAAAGAAGAGATGTTTTGGAAATTTTCAAAAAGTTAAAAAAAGACGGTAAATTAAGCGAAGACGAGTTGGCAACTCAAGAAAAAGAAGTTCAAAAAATAATTGATAAGTATATTGGCGAACTGGAAAAAGTTTTGGGCGAAAAAGAAAAAGAAATTTTGGAAATTTAAAATGGACTTAGTCGCGTTGCCGGTTGACAAGGCAATCAAGATTATAAAATCAAAAAATATGTCTTATGAAATAACCAGCATTAACTCGGCAAGCGATGGCGACCATATAGAAAGGGTGATAAGATATGCCGTATCGGGCAATAATGTTATATTGACTACGGCGTATTTTAAAAATAGCGTCAGGAACAATAATGAATGACCGACTACCTCAACATATTGCTTTTATAATGGACGGCAATGGGCGCTGGGCTTTGAAAAAGGGCTTGCAGCGCTCAATAGGGCATAGATACGGCGTAAAAGCATTAAAGCAAATTTTTGAATATGTTTTTGAATTGGGCATTAAGTATATGTCCATTTACGCGTTATCAAAAGAAAACCTCAAGCGCCCCAAAGAAGAAATCCAAACGCTTATGGAACTTCTGAACGAGTATATTGACGATTGCTTGCCTTTGCTTATCAAAAACAAAATAAGGCTCAATATTATGGGCGATATTAGCATATTGGACGCCCAAAGCCAGCAAAAAATAAAGCAAGCGCTAGAAGCCACCAAGCATTTTTCTGAAAGGGCGCTTAATATCGCCTTTAATTACAGCGGACGGGACGAAATAATAAAAGCCGTAAACCAAGCTATAAAAGACGGACACCGCGAGATTAACCAAGAGATATTTGAAAAATATCTTTATACCGCGGGCATTCCCGACCCGGATCTAATCATCCGCACAAGCGGCGAACAGCGTATAAGCAATTTTATGTTATATCAATCAGCTTACAGCGAATTATATTTTACAAAAACGCTTTGGCCAGATTTTAAAAAAAAGACGCTTGACGCCGCCTTAGAAGATTATAAAAATAGACATAGAAAGTTTGGGGATATACAATGAAAAAAAGAGTTTTAACAGGCGCGATAATTATTTTGATAATGGTCGGGGCGTTTTTGTTAAGGGAAATACATACGCTGTTTTTTGATTTGCTGATTGTGTTTATGATGATAATAGCGGGCATGGAAATGGCAAAAGCTTTGTCTAATAATTTTGATAGTCCGCTGTTGCCTGTTGTCGTGGTTTTCCCCGTAATGGCTTATGCGGTTTTTAGTGTTTCGGCTTTTTCATCCAATCATTTTGGTTCAGGCCTGAATATAGACGGTCTAGCATTGGTATTCTTGCTCGTGGGCGTGACCTTTTTGGCGATGATGATATTATCGTTTTTCAAAAAATCAATTGAAATGAATAATATTTTAACGACATTATTTATTATGATTTATCCGCAGTGTCTATTGGCTTGTTTGTTTGCTGTCAATAACACCCTGGACAAATGGTTTTCGCTTGTCCCTTTGGTTATTGTTTTCGGCGTCTCGGCTTTGTCGGATACTTCGGCTTATTTGATAGGGATAACATTCAAAGGCCCTAAACTCGCCCCCGAAATAAGCCCTAAAAAAACAATAAGCGGCGCAATAGGCGGGCTTTTGGGCGGCGTTATCGCGTCTTTGCTTGTTATGCTTTTGGGATATTATAAAATTGGCGATTTTAGATTGCTTAATTTATCTTTGGGTCTAAACTTTCTGAACTTTGTAATTTTAGGATTGTTTGGCTCGGTCTTTACTCAAATAGGCGATTTGGTTGCGTCTATAATCAAGCGCTCGGCAGGCATAAAAGATTACGGCTCGGTATTGCCTGGACACGGCGGCGTCATGGACAGATGCGACGGGCTTATGTTTAACGGCTTGTTTGTTTATACATATTTTTTGGTCTTACATATTTTTTCCATAGGAGCAATCGCCTAGATGAAAAGATTGGCCGTATTAGGCAGCAGCGGGACTATAGGCGCTTATGTGTTAAATGTCGCAAGAAAATATCCCCAAAAATTTAAAATCAAGTCATTATGCGTTTATAATAATATCCAAAGTCTAATCTCGTCAGCATGGGAGTTTTTGCCCGAAGCCGTAGGAGTTTCGGACCCGAATATTGATTATAACTATCTAAAAGAACAATTACCCCCAAACACCAAAATTTATATAGGCGAACAAGCGCTGGAACAAACAGTTGTTAGCGACAATATAGATGTCGTAGCGGCCGCAAGCTCGGGTATCGCGTCGTTAAAAGCTGTTATGCTTGGCCTGTCTCAAGGCAAAACTATCGCTTTGGCAAATAAGGAAGTTCTAGTAAGCGGCGGCGAAATAATTATGAAGGCCGCGAAAAAAGACCAAATTTTGCCTATTGACAGCGAGCATTCGGCGGTATTTCAATGCCTGCAAAAAGAGACTCCCAAAAGCGTCAAAAAGATAATTTTGACGGCAAGCGGCGGAGCGTTTTTTGGCAAAACCAAAAATGAACTGAAAGACGTTACGCCCAAGCAGGCGCTTGAGCATCCCAATTGGTCTATGGGCAAAAAGATTACCATTGACTCGGCTACTATGATGAACAAAGGCTTGGAGATAATAGAAGCTAAACATCTATTTCATATAAATAATATTGATTATGTCATTCATCCCCAAAGCATTATTCATTCTATGGTTGAATTTATTGATAGTTCAATAATAGCGCAAGCGGCAAATCCTTCAATGGAAATTCCGGTTTTATACGCTTTGAGTTATCCTGAAAGGTTGCCCTCGGAACTAAAACCGCTTGATTTTTCTAATATGTCTTTAAGTTTTTTCGCTCCTGACGAGTTTAATTTCCCTTTCCCTAAGTTAGCCCGATTTGCGTATAATAAAGGCGGTTTGACTCCCGCAGTAATGGTCGCCGCCGACCAAAAAGCCGTTGAGTTGTTTTTGGACTATAAAATAGGATTTTTGGATATTTATGAATTAGTTGAATATTGTGTGACAAACTTAACTTATAATGATAATATAACGATAGAAAATATCTTGACCGTGGAAAAAACGGTTAGAGAATATCTTGAAAAAGATTATAATAAAATATTAAAACGCTTATAATATTTTAACCCTTTTTAGGAGTATTATGTTTGGTTTATATATATTGTTATCGGTTTTAATATTGCTGTTAATGGTTACTATTCACGAATTAGGGCATTATGTCGCGGGGCGCATTTTAAAGTTCAAAATAAACGAGTTTTCTATAGGGTTTGGTCCCGCGATTTTTCAACGAACAAATAAACGCGGCGAAAAGATAAGCCTAAGGGTATTTCCTTTGGGCGGTTATTGCGCGTTTGAGGGCGAAAATGATGGCGAGGCGCCAAAAAAGCCGCATGAACAAGAAATAGATGTTTTTGGCGAATATGTCCCAAAAGACGCTACTCAAGAAAAAGACATCCAAGAAAAAAATCAATCTAAGACCCATTCTTCCGCCGTATTGACATTTAACGAGCAAAAACCATGGAAAAGGATTATTGTTCTGTTAAGCGGCGCGTTGTTTAATATTATATCGGGTTTTCTTTTTTCAATTATTTTTATTGCCGTTGCGGGCAACAGCTTGCCCGTTATAGGCGAAGTTTATGACACGCCCAATGCCGCCTTTTTGAAAAAGGGCGATGTTATTATCGCTGTTGATAGGCAAGAAATATCTATTTTAAACAGCTTATCCGAACTGCTGGCTGAGAAAAAAGAAAACCAAAAATTTATTTTAACTGTCAAAAGAGACGGCGTCATAACCGATGTGGAAGTCCAAAAAACAGAATATTCTTATGAGCAAGACGGCGAATTAAAAAGAGCCAAAGGCCTTGGAATTATATTGGGCGGATACGTAAGGGAAGGGTATAATATTTTTGAAAGCATAGGTTATGCGTTTCCGTTTACGCTTAAGATGGCGGGCGCTATTTTATTGGCGTTTGGCGATTTGTTTAAGGCTGGAGGATTGGAACAGTTAAGCGGACCGATTTCAACCATTACCGAAATGGCCAGAATAACCCAAGCAAGCCTTTTAAACACATTGATATTATTGCCTTTAATAGCCGTTAACTTAGGCATATTCAATCTTTTTCCCATACCCGCTTTGGACGGTTCTAAGATAATCTTTACAACAATTGAATGGATTAGAGGCAAACCGATAAACCGAAACATTGAGAATATGATCCACTTTATAGGTTTTGTCTTTTTGGTCGGTTTGATTATTTTTATTGAATTTTTAAAACTTATAAAGTAAAATGTTTGTATGACCAAAAAAATCAACATAGGCGGCGTGGTAATTGGAGGCGGCGAACCGATAGCCATTCAATCCATGACCAATACAAAGACATCGGATATTGAAAGAACGGTTTTGCAAATTCAAAATCTCAAATCAGCGGGCTGTCATATCGCGCGGATGGCTATTACCGATTTGAAAGACGCGCAGTCCGTAAAAACCATAAAACAAAAAGTTCAAATGCCGCTTGTGGCTGATATTCAATTTGATTATAGGCTTGCGATAGCTTCTATTGAAAACGGCATAGACAAAATCAGGATTAACCCGGGCAATATAGGCAATAAAGAAAAAGTAAAAGCGATAATAGATTGCGCTAAGGCGCACCACATACCTATTAGAGTGGGCGTCAATAGCGGCTCAATAGAAAAAGAATTTTTGCAAAAATACGGCCGCACAGCGCAGGCTTTGGCCCAAAGCGCCCTAAAGAGCGTTAAACTTTTGGAGAGCTTTGGTTTTTATGATATTGTCGTATCCGTAAAATCGTCTGAAGTCAAGGCAATGATAGACGCTTGCAGGATAATTGACAAGAGTTGTCAATATCCGCAACACCTAGGCGTGACGGAAGCCGGGCTTTTTGAAAGCGCTATTGTAAAATCCGCGATCGGCATAGGCTCGTTATTAATAGATAATATAGGCGATACGATTCGCGTTTCGGTAACTGGCGACCCTGTTGACGAAATTAAAGCCGCAAAATTAATTTTAAGATATTCAGGCAAGGATAATAACTTTGTGGAAATTGTTTCGTGTCCCACATGCGCTAGGTGCAATGTGGATTTGTATAGTTTAGCCACGCAAGCCCAAGAAAGGCTTAGTCATATTAATAAACCCGTAAAAATCGCTATAATGGGCTGCGCGGTCAATGGGCCGGGCGAGGCTAAGAGCGCGGATTTTGGCATCACAGGGGGCAACGGCAAAGGGCTTATTTTTGAAAAAGGCAAATTAATCAAAACGGTGGACGAAAACGCCTTGATTGACGAATTGGTAAAAAAGGTGGAAGAGTATGCTAAAAACCTTTAATTTGCCAAGAGGGATATAATATTGGAAAAACTTATAGAAGAAATTATTAAGATTAATCCGGCTTTTAAATATTTAAGGCTTAAAACGCTGACATATTTTGCGGTAACCGGTCACTGCAAAATAGATTTTTTGTATCCCGACGAAGAGCCGTTTTTGACAGGCGCAAAAAAATCTTTTGCTCAAATAAGGAAAATCGCAAGGCAACTAACGGGAATAGAGACATATTGCGAATTTTATAAAGCCAATGCCTCATCCGAGCATGTGCTCTTATCCATTCAATCATTGGTAAAATCTGAGCTTAATGTTAATAATTTTCCGCTAAAAAATATTGAGATAAAAAACAGCAAACCCAAAAAAATCATAGTAAATATTGAAGAATTATATTATGATTACGCTTTGTCTAAACAACTTGACAAGCTCTTGGAAGAAAAACTCTCTGACTCATACTGCGCGGATTTTGATGTGAGTTTAGCCAAGATTGAATCAAAAGTTGATTTAATTAAAATTTTAAAGCCCGAGCCTATAAAAGTCGTTAAAAAAATCAACAAAAGGCTTATTCATCCCATAAGCGTTAACCATTTGATTGGAAAGGAAATTACCGAGCCCGCAATCTACATAAAAGATCTCAATCTTTATTACGAACAGGATGTTGTTATTTGCGGCGTAATTAAGGGGCTGAAAAGGGCTACCTACAAATCCAAAAAAAATCCCGAAAGCGACAAAGAAAAAGTTTATTATAAATTTATCTTGGAAGATTTTACAGGGCAAGTTAGCTGCGTATTTTTTGCCCATAATTCGTCCGTTAAAAAAGCGGATACGCTAAAAGACGGCTCTGAAATAATAATACAAGGCAAAGTTAAGCAGGGCAAAAATTTCCTAGAAGTTATCGCGCGATCTATAAGCTATTGCGAGATACCGAAGGATCTTGTAGAAATAAAACATCGCAACCCCGTTCCCGAAAGTTATGAGGTAATATTCCCCGAAGATATAAAAATAACCGAACAGGCAAATTTTCTAATAAAAGATGAAATCCCCGCGCATATCAAAAAGAATACATATGTGGTGTTTGACTTGGAAACCACAGGGATGGGCGAAAACGACCGCATAACAGAAATAGCGGCCGTAAAGATAATAGACGGCAAAATCAGCCAATTGTTTACCACGCTTATAAATCCCAATATGAAAATACCGTCCGATGTAACAAAACTTACCGGCATTACTAACGAAATGGTGTCTATGAGCCCGACATTTGAGCAAATCGCGGGGGATTTTTATAAGTTCTGCCACAACGCTATTTTGGTAGGGCATAATATAATAGAATTTGATTTGCCTTTTTTAAGCCGATATTCGGATATAACGCACTATTACTATGACGAGCACAAAGTTGAGGATACGCTGATTATCGCGCAAGAAAAATTAAAAGGCAAATTGCCCAATTTTAAGCTTTCATCAGTAGCCAAATATTTTAATATTGACAATGTCATAGCACATCGCGCCCAATTTGACGCTTTGACAGCGGCTAAGGTCTTTTTGGAATTATCCAAATTGCCATAATTATTTTTTAAAAAAAGTTTGCATCATAGAGAAATTTTTGTTATAATAATTACAACGCTATATAGACGACTAATTAAGAGTGGGTATTTTTCCCACTCTTGTTGTTTGAAGGGAATTAAAAATGGATATTGCAACCAAGGTCCAAACCGCTATTGCCAAGACAGTTGAAGATTTGGGTTATGAGCTTGTGGAAGTGACTTATAAGTATCAGCATAAAGCGTGGCAATTGACTGTTTACATTCATAAGCCTGAAGGAATAGCTTTGTCTGATTGCGAAAAAGTCCATTACGCTATTGACGGGATTTTAGACGAGCTTGACCCCACCAACGGCGCGCCCTATAATCTTAATGTGTCTTCGCTTGGGCTGGACAGGCCGATGACTACCGAAAAAGACTATAACCGCAACCTTAACAAGGAAGTAGAAGTAAAACTCAAAAACCCCGTTGACAATAAAAATGTCATAGAGGGAACGCTCAAAGGGTATGACGAGCGTACGGTTTTGGTAGAGGAACTAAAAACAAATAAAGAATACAAGCTTGAAAGAGATAATATCAAGCTTATGACATTATTAATAAAGTTTTGGTAAATAAGGAGAAGTTTAAATGATTAACAAAGATTTCTTTCTGGCGTTGGATGAGTTGGAAGCCAGCAAAAAAATAAAAAAAGAAGCATTTTTGGAAGCGTTAGAAAGCGCTTTGGTTTCTGCATACAAAAGACATTATGGCGAGGCTAATTCTATTCAGGTCAAGCTTAATCCCGCACGCAACACTATCAGGATTTTTGCTTATAAGACTGTGGTAGAAAAAGTAATCAACAAAGATAAAGAGATTTCTTTGGACGAAGCCAAAACTATAAAAAAGACCGCAAAAATCGGCGATATAATAAGCAAAGAAATAACGCCCAAGGAATTTGGACGCATAGCGGTCCAAACCGCGAAACAAGTTGTTACTCAAAAGCTAAGGGATATGGAAACGCAAATTGCCTATGAAGAACTTGCCGAAAAAGAAGACGAATTGACGGTATGCGTTGTAAGGCGCATTGAAGGCAAAAATGTTTATGTGGACTTGGGAAAATTAGAAGCCGTTATGTTGCCATCGGACCAAATACCCAATGAAAGATATAATGTCAATGACAAAATCAAAGTATATGTAAAAAAAGTCAAAGTCGGTCCAAAAGGTCCGCAGATTATGGTGTCCCGTTCTTGCGAAGGTTTTGTAAAAAGATTGTTTGAGCAAGAAGTGCCCGAGATAGCGGCGGGTTTGGTTGTAATTAAAAATATTGTCCGCGAGGCCGGCTATCGCACAAAGATCGCGGTATATTCCGAAGACCCTTCCATTGATCCTGTGGGCGCTTGCGTGGGCAATAGAGGAATGCGGATCAATACTATCGTCGCCGAACTAAACGGCGAAAAGATTGATGTAATACCTTGGTGTTCGGACACTTTGGAATACATCGCAAGAGCCTTAAGTCCCGCTAAAGTTTTAATGGTTCAAGTAAATGACGAGGACCGCACAGCCAAAGTTATCGTTCCCGACGATAAGCTATCTTTGGCAATCGGCAAAAACGGACAAAATGCGCGTTTGGCAGTAAAACTTACGGGCTGGAAAATAGATGTAAAATCTTTGAGCGCCAGCCAGAATATGGAAGAGTTTAAAGATATAGACGAGCATATACCCGAGGAAGACTTTGAACTTGAAGACTTTAAGGCGGATTTGGGAGAATTATAAAAATGAAACTTCCTATCAGAACTTGTGTCGCATGCAGACAGCCCCAGCCCAAAAAGCAATTATTAAGGATAGTAAAAACACCCGAAGGCGATATAAAGCTGGACTTAACGGGACGGGCTAACGGGCGCGGAGCGTATATCTGCAATAAGGACCAATGCGTTCAAACCGCTGTCAAAAAGAAACTCTTTAATAGAGATTTTAAGATGAATATAGACGCGTCGGTTTACACAAGACTGTTAGAAGAATATCATGAACAAAAACAAGATTGACACATATATTAGATTCGCGATAAAAAGCCGAAAAATTGTATATGGTTTAGACAAGATAAAATTACTGGCAAGAAAGATAAAAGTTATTATAGCTGACAAGACATTGTCCGATAATTCTTTGAAAAAAACAAAATCAACGAGCGATAGGTTTAAAATACCGCTTGTATTGAGCGAGGATGACCTGAATTATATATTAAATACTGCCAATTGCAAGGTTATAGGCATAACCGATATAAATTTGGCAGAGGCGATTTTGGACAATGTCGGCGACGGCTATTATTTGGCGGAGGGAGAAATAAATGGCAGAAATTAAAAAAACAGAAGAAAATGTTGATAAGATAAAGCTGCTTGCAAGTTTGAAAGAAGAAAAAAACTTGCCCAAGTTATTTAATGTCCTAAAAGAACAAAAAAAGCGGCTTGATCTTATCGCGCGCGCTTTTGAGGATATTAACCTCAAAAAAGAGCAACAAGCTTTGGCCGAAAAGCTAGCGCATCAGCGCGAACAAGAAGAGGTTTTGGCCCAACAAGAGCCTTTAATAGAGCAAGAACAAGTCGCAACAGCTGATATGCAGACTGTTTCGCCTGAAAAGGCTGATTTCCAGCAACAAGCAGGCCAAATTGAAGCAGCCCAAAAACAAGAAACAGTCGCACATCCCAAAGAAGAAAAAAAGGCAAAGCAGCCTAAGCAGCCTGTTAAAAAAGAACAACCAAAAGCCAAAACCAAACAAGAAAAAGAAACCAAAACCCAAAAGCCTTCTGATAAGCCTGCCTTGAAAGACGCAAAAACAAGCGCGCCTATTTCGCCTGCGACTATTTCTTCGCCGCCTAAACAAAAAAGCCACAACAAAAAGGACAAATTATTTGAAGAGAAAAAAGGCATGAGCAAGCGCACTTTGATAAGGCGTGGCTTTATTGACGATAGATTTGATGAAGATGATGAGTATAGCCCTAGACATAGAAAGCTTAAGACTAAAAAAACTCCCAAAAAACAAATTACGCCTATCAAGATAGAAAAGGCGGTTATTACCACGGAAAACCTAACGGTCAAAATGCTATCCGAAAAAATCGGCGTTCCGGCCAAAGAGATACTTAAAAAGCTTATGATATTGGGCATTATGACCACTATAAACGGAGTGGTTGACTTTGAGACTATGGAACTGGTCGCCGATGAATTTGGCGTCAAATTAGAAAAGAAAATAGAAAAGACCAAAGAAGAAGTATTATCCGAATCTATTTTAGAAGAAGACAATCCCGAAGAGTTGGTAGAGCGTCCCGCCATAGTGACCGTTATGGGTCATGTCGATCATGGCAAGACTTCGCTTCTTGACGCTATAAGAAAAACCAATGTTATAGAGGGCGAGGCGGGCGGCATTACTCAGCATATAGGCGCTTATACCGTCAATGTAAGGGACAAAAAAATTACATTTATTGATACGCCTGGTCATGAGGCGTTTACGGCAATGCGCGCTCGCGGGGCGAAAGTAACCGATATCGCGATTATTGTCGTAGCTGTTGACGACGGAGTAATGCCCCAAACCGTGGAAGCGATTAACCACGCAAAAGCGGCAAATGTCCCTATAATTATCGCAATCAATAAAATAGACAAACCCAATCCCAACCCGCAAAGAATATTAGAGCAACTGGCCGCGCACGAAGTGCTTTGCGAGGCTTGGGGCGGGGATTCTCCTACGGTAGAAATTTCGGCCAAAACAGGCAAAAATATAGACAAACTTTTGGACACTATTTTGGATGTGGCCGAACTTCATGAATTTAAGGCTAACCCTAATAGAAAAGGATATGGAACGATAATTGAGGCTAAACTAGACAAAAGCAGAGGTCCTGTCGCCAATATCATAGTTCAAAACGGAACATTAAGAGTGGGCGATGCCATAGTTTCGGGCGTTACTTACGGAAATATAAGAGCAATGCAAGACGACAAGGGCCGAAACATAAAAGAGGCAGGGCCTTCTATGCCCGTATCTGTTTTGGGCTTTTCAGATGTGCCCGAGGCGGGAGAGCTTATCTATGCGGTAGAGGACGAAAAACTTGCAAAACAAGTTGTGTCCGAAAGAATTGCAAAGCAAAGATCAGCCGAAAGCGCTGTAAGCAAAATTGTTACCTTAAGCGATGTCTTTAGCAAGATTAGCGAAGGAAAAATGAAAGACCTTAACTTGATTATAAAGGCCGATGTCCAAGGTTCCGTAGAGGCGTTAAAAGAGTCTTTGAGCAAGTTAAGCAATGAAGAGGTAAAGGTTAGCACTATTCATTGCGGGGTGGGCGCAATCAAAAAGACCGATGTTATGCTGGCCGAAGCGTCCAACGCAATAATTATAGGCTTTAATGTGCGCGCGGATGCTGAAAGCAAGAAATTAGCCGAGACATCGGGCGTTGATATAAGATATTACCGCATAATATACGACGCAATTGACGATATCGGTGCGGCAATAAAGGGCATGCTTACGCCTAAATTTGAAGAAATTGTCAATGGCCAATGCGAAGTTCGCAACATATTTAAGATAACCGGCGCGGGCGTTGTGGCTGGTTGTTATGTGACCAGCGGCAAAATTTTGCGAAACAGCAATGTCCGAGTATTGAGGGACAATACCGTTGTTTATGAAAGCACAATAGGCTCTTTGAAGCGCATAAAAGACGATGTCAAAGAAGTGGCGGCCGGTTACGAATGCGGCGTTACCGTAAGCGGTTTTTCGGACTTTAAGATCGGAGATGTTTTGGAATCATATACTTTGGAGAAGATAGAATAGATGGCAAATATAAGAATTAAGCGCATTAATTCCGAAATACAGCGGAATTTAAGCGAGATACTTAGCAAACTCAAAAATCCCGCGATAACCGCCATGATAAGCGTTACTAGAGTTGAAACGACCGCTGATTTGAAACATTGCAAAATCTGGCTTAGTTTTTACGGCGCAAAAGAGCAATGCGACAGCACGTATCAGGTCGTTTTGCGCAGCAGCGGCTATATAAGACGCGAGCTCGCTTCTTTAATGAAGGATATACGCGTCATGCCCGAGCTGCATTTTTTATACGACGATTCGCTGGAATATTCGCAAAAGATAAACAAGCTTATAGAGCAAATTAACACAGGGAAAAATGATGATCAATCTTAAAGGGATAAAAAACATAGCGTTATTTACTCATATACGGCCTGACGGCGACGCTTTGGGTTCTATGAACGGGCTTGCGCTGGCATTGCGCAAAAAAGGTCTTAAAGTTGATTGTTACTGCGATTCCGAAATTCCCGTTATACTTAGCTTTTTGCCGAACGTTGGCAATATTCAAAACGGCGCGCTAACAAAAAATTACGATATGATGATATCTGTTGACTGCGCCGACGAATTTCGCCTAGGCAAGTATAAAGATGTCTATTTGAAGCACGCCAACACGGTAAATATTGACCACCATATGACAAACACAAGTTACGCAAAACATAATATTATCAAGAATTTGTCAAGCAGCTGCGAACTTGTGTTTGGATTAATAAAATCTTTGAACATAAAGCTGAACGATGAAATCGCGCTTAATTTATATGTTGGTATTATTACTGACACGGGACATTTCACCCAAGCCAATACGACAAGCGGAGCGCACTTGGCCGCAGCTGAGTTAATCAAATATAATATTGATATTGAATACTTCTCCCAAAAGCTTTTCAAGGAAATATCAAAAGAAAAATTAATGCTTATTAAAGATTGCATAATGGACATGCGTTTTTTTAGTTCGGACAGGATTTCTTTGATTAGCATTAACCAAGCGTTGTTAAAAAAATACAATTTGGAAATGAACGAAACAGAAGGCATAATCAATTACGCCATTAATATCCAAGGCGTAATGATAGGCGTTTGTTTGACCGAAAGCGCAAAAAACGCATATAAAGTAAGCCTAAGGTCCAAAAAAGGCGTCAATATCGCCGATATCGCGGCGATGTTTGGCGGAGGCGGCCATTTGCAGGCGGCCGGTTTTATGATTAACGGTTCTTATGAGGATGTTATTGAGCGCATCATAAAAGAATGCGAGAAGGTGCTTGATCCTGTATGACAGGTTTTATAAATTTTCTAAAACCCCCAAAAATGTCTTCAGCGCAAGCTGTGGCTGCGGTCAAAAAGCTAAGCGCAGCCCAAAAATGCGGGCATATGGGAACATTGGACCCGTTTGCGTGCGGCGTGTTGCCAATAGCGCTGGGCAAAGCGACCAAATTATTTGATTATTTTATCCGTCAACCCAAAAAATATCGCGCTATTTTTAAATTTGGCATTGAAACCGATACTTTGGATTTGGACGGCAATATTACCGATAGAGATGACAAAAAAATTACGTTAGAGCAAATAAATGCGATATTGCCTGAGTTTTTGGGAGCGATATTGCAAAAGCCGCCCATGTACAGCGCCAAAAGAGTAAGCGGCAAAAGGGCGTATGAGCTGGCAAGAAGCGGTCAAGAAGTGAATTTGAAGCCGAATCCTGTAAAGATTTATAATATATCGGCGCAAGATTTGGGCGATAATGAGTTTATATTTGATATTTGTTGTTCGGGCGGCACTTATATAAGAAGCATTTGCAAAGATTTGGCTTA
>JAAZDJ010000075.1 GCA_012512255.1 Clostridiales bacterium
AACAAGGCAATACCCATATATGCCGATATGCGCATATATTTATATTTAAAAAAAATTTATAATGAGACAGTTTAAAGATTTTGATTATGACAGTTAGAGTATTATATTTTTAAATAAGCCTGTAATAAATATTACAGACTTGTTTTATTATTTCTTTATATATTCATAATAAGTCGCATTATTTTTACTAAAAAGCATAGCTTTTTTTATTCCAATATTTCTTTTATATGGCGCTTGCCTTTAATTAGGTGGACGGTTACGCCCGAGCAATACAATAAAGCCAAAAACATTCCCAAAACAGCCCAAATAGTAATAATCCAAAATATTAATATCAAAACAAACATTGCCAAAAACGCTATGCTTATGCCCAAAAACACGCCAAGATGCAAGTTAATTTTGGGCGACATTATTATAAGATAAATTATTACCTGCGCCGCAAAAATCAAGAAAATCCAAAGCCTAGGCGCGCTGAATAAAAGTTCTAACATTATTATAACGCTAATCTGTATATCTTTTCTATATCCAGAGGGTCCAAAGGCACAAGGTTGCCCACGCTTTTTGCGTCCACGGCTTTTTGCGCCATAAGCTTAAAGTTTTCATCGCCTATGCCGATTTGTCTAAGGCGAACGGGCATTCCTATGGAAGTATAAAAATCTTCCAACTTTTGTATACCTTGCAACACGGTCAATTCCATATCGCATAGGCTGTAACTTAGACCAAACACGTTTTGGAAAAATTGCGCGAATCTATTGATGTTATGCTTATAAACATATTTTATCCAAGCCGGGAAGATTATAGCCAAGCCCGCCCCATGCGCTATATCATAAAACAACGACAATTGATGCTCTATGCCGTGCGACGCCCAATCGCCTATTCTGCCGCAGTTAAGAAGCCCGTTGTGCGCTATCGTGCCCGCGAACATAAACTCGGCTTGGGCGTTATAGTCTTGCGGGTTTTTTAGGACAAGCGGCGTATAGTGTATAATCGTTTTGGCTACGGCTTCTATTAATCTGTCGGTAAGGTCCACATTTTTTTCATTGGTAAAATATCTTTCCATTAGGTGCGCCAATATATCGCTAGCGCCGCAGCCCACTTGATATTTGGGCACGGTGTATATTAATTCGGGGTTTAAAATGGCAAATTTGGGGATTACCGCGCGGCTATATGCGCCAATCTTAAACTTGTCTTTTTCGTGGGTTATTACAGTATTGGGACTGGATTCGCTGCCCGCCGCCGCGATCGTTAAAATATTGCCGTTTGGCAAGGCGCGATCGGCTTCTTTTTGGTTGAGATAAAAATCCGTCCAAGCGTCCCCGTCATAAACCGCCTGCATGCAAATGGCCTTAACGGTGTCTATAACGCTGCCGCCGCCCACGCCCAAGACAAAGTCCAAGTTGTTTTCTTTGACTATTTGGACGCCCTTTTCTACCAAATCCCATCTGGGATTGGGAACGACGCCGCCCAGCTCATAAAATGTTATATCCGCTTCTTTTAAATATTGCTTTACCTCGTCCAAAAGCCCGCTCTTTTTGACCGAGCCGCCGCCATATACTACCAAAACTCTATTGCCATTATGCTTTTTGACTAATTCGCCCACTCTTTTTTGGGTGTCTTTTCCAAAAACTAGATGAGTAGGATTGTAAAACTCAAAGTTTTGCATAAGGTAACTCTCCCTAATTATTCTTTTTTTTATATAGTAACATAAAACCTTAAAACTTACAATTATTAACTTATTTGGCAAAAAAATCAAAAAATTCCCATTAAAATATGTTTTTTATATATTCGCCGCCCAAATTTTGCATATTTTTATACCCATATAGCAATATTAAAACTAAAAAACAAGGATGCGCAAAAAAATGAAAAAGCCAAAAATCTTAATTATACCCATAATCGCGTTGTTTTTGTTGACGACTTTTAGTTTGAGCGTTCGCGCCATGCCAGAAGACGAGTTTGAGCACAGCCAAACCCAAATCAGTTACGCTTCGGCCGCCGCGCCTACTTCATACAAGGTAGTTTCGGGCGATTCGCTATGGAAAATCGCCGTCAAATTTGAGGTAGGGCTTTCCGAGCTTATTAAGGCGAATCCGCAAATAAAAAACCCGTCTTTGATTTATCCCGGTCAGATTATCAATATTCCGGAAGCCGCGCCCTTAAAAGCCATAGAAGACGAAATCTTTAGGCTTGTTAACTTACAAAGAAGTTACAACGGTTTAGGCCCATTGACATATAATTGGCAGGTGGCAAGGGTGGCGCGAATTAAATCCCAAGACATGATTAACAACCGTTATTTTTCGCATTATTCGCCTGTTTATGGTTCGCCCTTTAAGATGCTTGAAGACTTCGGGCTAAGATTTTCTGCCGCCGCTGAAAATATCGCGTATGGGCAAAAAACCGCCCAAGCCGTTATGAACGCGTGGATGAACTCGCCCGGGCACAGAGCCAATATCCTGTCCTCAACGGTTACCCAAATAGGCGTGGGCTGCGCAAAGGCCGCCAACGGAACGCTGTATTTTACCCAATTATTTATAAAGCCTTTGTAATTAAAAAAAGACTTTAAAGATTTTTTAAAAGCTAAATTAAAAATATTTCTAACAAAGCCGCCTTTTTCATAAGGCGGTTTTGTTATCTTTGCCCAAAATAGCTAAAAAAATGGCGTTAAATAAACAGTTGACTTATGCGCCATAGGCATATATAACAAAATTGAGAGTAAATAAGGTTTTTTTTGATAAATTGGAGGGAAAACATGAAAGCCGATATCGTAATAGTGGGAGCGGGGCCAGCGGGGATTTTTACGGCTATTGAAATGCTTAGGAACAAATCAACCAAAAAAATAATAATGGTGGAGAAAGGCTTGCCCATAGAAAAAAGGAGATGTCCCAAACATAAAACCTTAAAGTGCCAAAATTGCCGGCCCTATTGCCATATAACAACAGGCTTCGCGGGCGCGGGCGCTTTTTCGGACGGCAAGCTTTCGCTAAGCTGCGAAGTGGGCGGTGACTTGCCCGCATTGATAGGCGAGCAAAAAACGCAAGAGCTAATAGACTATACCGACAAAATATATTTGGAATTTGGCGCGGACCCGAAAATAGAAGGCGTCGCCAACACCGAGGAAATAAAAGAAATACGAAAAAGGGCGATCGCTGCGGGGCTAAAACTGGTTGACTGCCCTATCAGGCATTTGGGCACGGAGAAGGCGCAAGAGATCTATCTTGGGCTGGAACGCTATTTGATTGACAACGGCGTTGAGATTTTGTTTGAGCATGAATGTTCCAACCTTATCTTAAAAGACTCGCGGTGCGAGGGCGTGATAGCTTTTGACGGGGCGAGAAGTTTTGAGATATTTGCCGACCATACCGTTGTGGCGACGGGAAGACGGGGCGCGGATTGGCTGGAAAAAATCTGCCAAGAGCACAAAATAGCGCACGAGCCGGGCGTGGTTGACATAGGCGTAAGGGTGGAGGTGCGCAATGAAGTTATGGAAACAGTCAATAATGTGCTTTACGAGTCCAAGCTTATCGGCTATCCCAAGCCTTTCAAAAATAAGGTGCGCACTTTTTGCCAAAACCCGGGCGGGTTTGTAAGCCAAGAAAATTACGACAACGGCTTGGCTGTCGTCAACGGTCATTCTTACAAAGACTTTAAGTCCCCGAACACAAATCTTGCCATTTTGTGTTCGCACAACTTCAGCCACCCTTTTAATCAGCCCATTGAATACGCGCAAAAAGTGGGCGAATTGACCAATATGCTGGCCGCGGGGCGTATCTTGGTTCAGCGCTTCGGCGATATACTGGACGGCAAAAGGACTTGGGAACATGAGCTGTCGCGGTCAAATCTAAAACCCACCTTGCCCGACGCCGTAGCCGGCGACATTACCGCCGCCATGCCATACAGGGCTATGACCAATATTATCAATTTTATACAGGCGGTGGACCAAGTCGTTCCGGGTTTTGCGTCTATTGAGACATTGCTGTATTCGCCCGAGCTAAAGTTTTATTCCAACCGCGTCAAAATGGACACCGACCTTAACACCAATATACAAGGGCTTCATTGTCTGGGCGACTCAAGCGGCTGGACGCGAGGGCTTATGATGTCGTCCGCGATGGGCGTCTTGATGGGAAGAAAATTGGCCTGAATATCTTAAAAATATTGGCATAAGCATCTTAAGCATAAAATGCTATTTAAAAAAAGACTTATTGGATATAAACTCTTAATAAAGGTTTTGATAATTAAAAAATTGTCATAAATCATAGCTTAAAGGGCTTATGATATTATTTTATAATGAGTTATTAGCCGAAAAATAGTATTAAATAAATCATTACGCGCTTATCTATATGTTATTAAAAAAGGGGAAAAAATAACGATTTTTTTACCTAAAAAAGTATTGTAAGAAAAGACCAAAACTTAAAACGCCTATTTTCTATTACTATAGAATTGTTTTTACGGTCTAAAATTGAATAGAACAAGTTAGTAAAAGTTAAAAAACAAAAAAACGAAAATTAAAGTTGCGTATATACGCATAGGTAATATTATAATCAAGCCTTAATTTTTTATTCAAATAAATTTATTGCCAAATATTATTAGGCGTCAAAATGCCCCAAAAACTTGCCCAAAAACCGCCGATATGATAATATTAAATAGCTTTTTATATACTTTTTTAAAAGATAATTTTGACTTATCAACTAATGGAGAGGTGGTTGAGTGGTCGAAGACACACGCTTGGAAAGCGTGCGTACGGGAAACCGTACCGGGGGTTCGAATCCCCCCCTCTCCGCCATATAAGCACGCAAGCATTGATACAATGCTTGCGTGCTTATTTTATGCCCAAAATGGCTCAAACAACATATTTTACACTAAAAACCGTCAAAAGGTCTTATTTTTAAGGCTTTTTGGCGGCTTTTTTGTTTTCTGCAGTTTGCTTAGGGCATAGAAAATACCCATTTGCTGAATGTAACGGCTGATTTTGTCTTGCACTCAACAAACGGGTACTTGAGGGGTGTTCACTCAACAAACGGGAACAAAGTGGATTTGAACACGGTGTTCACCCAACAAACGGGAATAATTTTAAGCTGTGGTATTATAAGTAATGTGGAAAGTTTCGCGGGCAACAACATAGTTAAATTAGCGGCTTCGAAAAAAATGATAATTTATACA
>JAAZDJ010000076.1 GCA_012512255.1 Clostridiales bacterium
CTATCCGAACGGCATATAAGAGGCGGGCTTGCCACTAAGAAAAAATACCAAAGATCTAAAAAATCAGTTCCCGAAAATCCCTTATAAAGATATCAGAGATATCATACTAAAGGTTAATTTCGTCTTCGGATTGGGAATCATACATTCCGACAATTTTACAGCCCAAGTCTTTTATGGCGATTATATAATAAGGATAATCCTCTATAACGGCACATTCGCGCGGCTCAAAGCCCGCGTCCGAAAAGGCGTATAAAAACAAAGCGCCGTCGCGCTTATGAATGCCCGTGTCGCGGCGGGTGTATATACCGTCGGCTTTAAGCCCGTATTTTTCCAAGACCGCTGTCACAAATTGCCTTTCGTTTAGCGTTATGACATATATTTTTTTGTTGTTTTTGCGCGCCCACAACCAAAACTCATAAGCCCCGTCTTTTAACTCGCATTCGTTTTGGTAAAGCGGCAACGCTTGCTTGATAAACTCCTTGTCAACCGTGTCAAAATCCAAGTCCAAGCCGTATTTTTGGTTGATGTTTTTTATCATTTCTTTGAAGCTGTTTTTATGCTCAAACTCCATGCCTTCGCGATAAACGCCCAAAGCTTTTAAAGCAGCGGTCAGAGCCTTTTTTTCTATCTTAATTGAATCTACCAAAGTCCTGTCAAAGTCAATAAAATAAGCCTTAATCTGCTCAAATACTTCATAATTTTCCATATATGATAATTATACCATTCCTCGTTGTTTTTACGCAATATATTATAAAAGTCCCTTTAAAAGGGACTAAAAAGCGGTTCCATAAAAATTATAAAATTTATTAAGCGCGCTCGGACGCGACGGTCTCGTCTTCCAGTTTCTCAACCGTAGGCTCGTCAACCTCTTCCGGGTAAGGCGTATCTTGGTATTGGGACATCTTTTCGGTAAAGAACTGATTCATTATATCATAGGCTCTTTGGGTAAGCGCCTTATGGTCCTCGCCCTCTTGGACGTAAATAGGGGGCAGGATATTAAGAGTAAGCCTCTTGCCTTTATATGTATAGCACATGGGCAAGATAGGCACGCCCGCTTCAAGCGCTATCCTAAAAGAGCCTGTCTTAAAGCGCCGCAATTTAGGGCAGCGCCTTATCAAATGCCCTTCGGGATAGATTAGCACTTTTTTGCCTGATTTTGCCAGTTGCGCGAAAGCGCTTATAAAGTCTTTCATATATCTTAGGTCCCTAGGGACAGGCCGCGCGCCTAAGCCGTAAATCAGCCACCCCAAAAATTTCTTGTAGAAATTGTCTTCCTGCGAGACGATATACATCCTACGGGGCAAAAGAGCCAAAGCGATTATGGGCGCGTCATATTCGTGGACATGGTTTGCTATTATAATAGCGCCTTGTTTTTTGACTTTTTTGTAATTTTTTCTGCCTTTGATTTTGGCCCTTAAGACAAAAGTTTTTATAAAAAGCAATATCGGCACAAAAAACCAAAACATCAAGAACGAGAATATCCTAAAATACCATTTGGGATATAAAAAGTCTGTCTTGGAAAAATCAAATTTTTTCATAATCTCTAGCACCTTTTATGACAAAACGTTTTCTTCAATCATTTCTTCCTCAATGGGCTGGACCAAATTATCGCCCATTCCCAATGACTCTTCTTGAAGTTTTTGGTTTTTGGTGTTTTGATGCTTTATCAAAAAGTTTTGGTAGACTTTTTCTATCTTATCTACCGATTTTTCCAACAAATAATTTTTGGCGTGCTCGGCGTATCTTTTTGACATAATTTTCAGCTCTTCGGGGTTTTCTATCCAATAATCAATCTTTTGGCACAAATCCTTATAGTCGCCGTCTTTAAACTTAGAGCGCTCGTCCAGCGCGAAATAGTGGGTCGCGCTTTTTTTGGAATTGCCTATTACGGGCACAAGCCCCGTGGCAAAAGCTTCCATGCACGAGATGGATTCTACTTCTATCTGTGCGCAATGCACATAAATATCCGCGGCGTTAAGAGCCTTAATCAAATCCTCTTGCGAATAAAAAGTAAACTCCGTGTTTATTTTTAACTTATCGGCCAGCTTTTTATACGCTTTCTTCCTAGGCCCTTCGCCCGCTAAAACAAGCAAAATCTTATCTTTGTGTTTGCTGCGGGCAATCGCCTTCATTACAACGTCTTGCTTCTTTTCGCCCGAGAGCCTGCCTACGCACATAACGACAAACTTGTCTTTCCAATGTTCAGGTCTTTCCACTTCCATTGGATAAAACCTTTTGTCGTCATAGCCGTTGCTGATCACATGCAACTCTTGGGTGTAGTTATGTTTTTTTAAAGTGTCATAGACAAACTGAGTGGGGCAATGGATATCCGTGGAATAACGGTAAAGCTTTCTCTTGAAAAACCAAAAGAGAAATTTTTCCAAAAAAGGCATTTTTTCCAGTTTAATATTATACAAAATATTGCCCGGATGCATATGGAATGCCGTAAACACAGGAATGCCCATTTTGTGCGCCACTTTGGCTGCGGTCCAGCCAAAAGGCAAAGGTATATATATATGGACAAAATCCACATCCTTAAAAGCTTCTTGGAATTTTTTGACATCGGGTTTTGCTAGATTGATCCTGTTTTTATCAACCAAATGCTGAAAAAATGGAACGCGATATTGGTCAAACATTATCTTATCGGGCTCGGGCTGGGTGCTAAATGACAGCACCTTGACATAATGCCCTCTTTTTCTTAACTCGCCTACAAATCTTCTAGCGGAAATAGTAGTGCCTTGACCTATATCGTCATAGGTGTCAACCACAACAGCAATTCTCATAAGTTCCATCTCCCATAAAAAATATAATAAATACAAGCCTTTTAAAATATTAGGTTTTTATCATACACACATATTATAAATACAAAATACAAAAAAATCAAGTAACTGTTTTTAATTAGGGTTTAAATTATACCGCGTTATATATTATTTTTTATACTCTTCCTAAATACTCAATAACGCTCTCGCTCGCGCGCGCGCCGTCCGCGCAAGCGGTAACCACTTGCCTGAAAGCGTCCGCCCGTATATCGCCCGCCGCGAAAACGCCATCCAAGTTGGTCGCCATATATTGATCGGTAATGATATATTTATGGTCGTTAAGCAAAACTTGCCCTTCAACCAAATCGGTATTGGGGATATGCCCTATCGCCACGAATAAACCGTTAACCGCTATTTTGCTTGTTTTTTGCGTCTTGTTGTTTTTTATGACCACGCCTTTTAGAAAATCGTCCGAGTTTAACTTGATTATTTCGCTGTTAAGGTGGCTTACGATATTGGGCGTGTTTTTGAGCCTATCTATATGTATTTTTTCCGCCCTAAAATTTTCGCGCCTATAAATTATATGCACCGTCTTGGCTATTTTGGATAGATACAACGCCTCGGACAAGGCGCTGTTTGCCCCTCCGACTATGGCGACATCCTGGCCTTTGAAAAAATTGCCGTCGCAAGTCGCGCAATAGCTTAGGCCCCTGCCGATTAATTGTTCTTCGCCTTCTAGACCTAATTTTCTATTTTTGCTGCCCATTGCCAATATAACGGCTTTAGATTGAACTTGCTGGTCTGAAATTTGGACGGTCTTTATTTTGTCCTTTAGGTTTAGGGCGGTAACTTCCTCTAAGCTAATTTGGGCGCCGTATTTTTTGGCTTGGTTTGCCATAAGCTCGCCCAACTCAAAACCGTTAACGCCGTCCACGAACGCGGGATAATTTTCCACATGGTCGGCGGCGGTTATCTTGCCGCCCAATACCTCTTTTTCATAGACTATGGTCCTAAGCCCGCTGCGCGCGGCATATAGCGCCGCGGTAAGTCCGGCGGGCCCGCCGCCTATAATTATAAGATCGTACATTTGCTTGCTCCTAAGGTTGATTTATAAAAAATTATAGCATAAAGGTTGGCATAAAAAAACATAACATTGTTATTTTGTCACCGTCAATAGTTTTTAATATGATTAAAATGTTTATATGTAAGTTTTTTAATTATATTCTAATTTTTATCTTTAATTATTGTGTTATAATAAAACCAAAGACATAGGAGGTTTCCGCTATGGGCGATTGCGCGAACAGTTTTGTTACAATTAGCGAGGCTAGCGGACTGACTTCTGACGAAATAATAACAAAACTTAACCAAAACAAGCAAAAAAACAATATCGTGGTAAATGATTTTGAAAGACTCAGGCCCAAGCAAAAATCGGATTTTATCAAAAAGCTCGCAAGGGAGATGTGCTATCATTATTATTCCAATGACGGCAAGATGGATTTGGACATGCTGGACGAATGGATAGAGATATTGTCCCGAATGGTAGGGTTTGAGAATCACGCTGTAAAGATGAGCTATCTGCAAAAACGCATCAAAATGCGCAAAGTGGTGTTTTTGGGCGCGACGGGCAAAGGGCATCTTAGCAGGCAGGACATAAAACATATTTGCAAAAGCTACGGTTTTTTGGAAAATCAAATAGAAATAAGGGACGACTATTCCAAGCTGCCCAACCTAAAACTTGACAACCTAAAAAACGATAGGCGGTATTTGGGAATTGTGGTGGGCGCCATTCCGCATAGCATAAAAGGCGTTCCCAACGGCAACCTATTTCAATATCTGGAAGACAACGCCTGCGACTTTCCGCCTGTAAGGGTGTGCAAGGACTCAAATGACGCTCTAGGCTTTTCAGCTAGCGCGGTAAAAAAAGCGCTTTCAGAGCTTATCAGGCTTGCGGCCAATACATAAAATAAAGCGGTCTAAAAAAAATTGACCGCTTTTTTGGTTGTTTATCTTTGTAATATTTTCGTTTTTTTAATTGTTTAACCTAAAAGTCGCTGTTTATTTAATACGGGCAAGCTTTGCCTATTTCAATATGCTTACCCGCCAAAACAACAAGCGGCCGTTTTTTATTCAAACACCGTTAGGTTTTCGCCCGCCAAAATCTTGCCGTTTTGGCTAGTTATTATATTATTGTCAAGCCCGTATCTTATAGCCCGCCTGATCTGCCTTAAGCCCTCTTCGGTCTTTTTGGCGCCGAAAATATTAAAAACTTCTTCCTCTAGGGCCTCTTTGGGCAAACTTATTTGGTTTTGGACTATATACCTTACGGCGTTGATAATCTCATAGACGCTTATGTCGTCCATATTGCGGTTGCTGTTGACGCGGTAAATATTATATTTCTTTTTGTTAGCGCCCTTTTTCCAATAAAAGACATTATTGCCTTCTATTTCGCTGTCGCATTTGATATGGTCCAAAACATGCCGCATCTGCGCCTCTATCCTGGAGCCCGAGCGCGTAATTCCGCTTGAGGCCAAAACCCTTTTCAAAATTACGCGATAGCTTACGGGATATTCTGCGTCAATAATCATTTTGGTTATTCTAATAAGATGAGGTTGGTTAAGCTCTGTGGAAAAATACGAACTCGGTATAATCTTTTGGGGCACCGCCGCCGCTTTATATTCGGCTTGCAAAGCGTTTTGGACAACGGCTTCTTTTAAATCGTCTTCTGGAGTGTCTATAATATCAATATCATCCTCGTCGTCTATAATAACGCCGCCCGCCTTTCTTAGGCTTTCTATCTTTTTAACGATTTTATTTATCACTTTTTCAGGGCTGTCCCAAAAATCCAGCGACCAAACCCTCATAATATTCCAGCCAAGCTTTTTTAAGACGTTAAAGGGCGATATTTCGCGGTCTTTAACGGTCTTTACCTTGGAATAGCCGATGCTGTCGCACATAACGCCCAAGATAAACTTGTCGGGATTGTCGGGGTCTTTTATGGCGACATTAATCTTATAGCCCGAAGTGCCGTAATTAACCAGGCCGTCATAGCCTTTTTGTCTTAGCATATTGACCATTTGCTCTTCCAAGCCTTGTTTGGATACTTGCAAATGGCTTGCCTTATAACTCAAAGCGTCTTGGCCTTTTTGGGCGTATTCCAAAAACCCTCTCAAAGCTTTGACGCCTTGGGCGGTAGTGGCGGCGGGGTTAATCATATCGTAAGTTATGCTTGAAAACACCACCATTTCATATTTGGCTCTTGACACCGCGACATTGAGCCTTCGCCAGCCGCCTTCGCGGTTTAACGGGCCGAAGTTAAGGCTTAGCTTGCCCCGCGCGTCTTTGCCGTAACATACCGAAAATAAAATCACATCGCGCTCGTCGCCTTGGACATTTTCAAGATTTTTCACAAAAAGCGGCTCGGACCTTTTCATAGCGTATTGTTCTAACCTTGGGCTTTGGCGGAATGTCTCTGTAAGCATATCGTCAATTAAATTTTGTTGAACGATACTAAAAGTAACTATGCCTATGCTGTATTTTCTAAGCTCGGGATGCGACAGCCTTTTGATTACTTCTTCGGTCACCGCCAGCGCCTCTTCTATATTTTGCTTGGTCTTGCCTCTGTCATAAACGCCGTTGACCTTGACAAATTTAATCGCTGATTGCCTGCCGCTAGGCGAAGGAAAGGTGTTAAGGCTGTTGTCGTAAAACAAGCGGTTGGAAAACGCAATTAGGCTCTCGTCCTTGCTGCGATAATGCCATCTTAAGTGAATCTCGGGCATATTAAGCGCCAAACAGTCGTCCAAAACGCTTTCTAGGTCTTCGCTTAAGATATCTTCTTCGTTGGTATTGATATTTTCAAAAAACGTGGTGGGCGGAAGCTGTTTGGGGTCGCCCACTATTATGGCGGTTTTGGTTCGGGACAGCGAGCCTACGGCCTTTGCCGTGGTAAGCTGGGAAGCCTCGTCAAATATAAGCAAGTCAAACGGCTCTTGCGGGTTGATATACTGCGCGACGGTTACAGGGCTCATCAATACGCACGGGGCGACTTTGGGCAAGATGTTGGGGATTTGCTCAAATAGTTTTTTGAGCGTGATATTTCTTGCCGAGCCCTTTATTGCGCGCTGAAAAATTCCAAGTTCAGACATCTGAGAAGACTTGATATCAAAATTGGGCAAATTCATTTTAAGGCGGGCGCTAAGCAATTGCCTTGATACCAGCCTGTATTTTTGCTCCAGTTCCTTAAACCGCCTTATTTTTTCCTCAAACAGCCTGCCGGTAAATTTATTTAGCTCGTTATCGTTTACCACAATATGTTCTATTATGGCTTTGAGCATAGCCTTTCTAAACGACGGCACAAGCACGTCATGGTCCAGCCCTTTGTCGTAAGCGTCAGTGACGGGTTTTAAGCCCATATTGACAAGCTCTTCCCTTAACTGATTATAAGCGCACCTTTCCTTTAGGCTGTCCATTGACCAAAGCGCCGCTTTATGCGACAAGGTGTTCAGCCACCACTGGCGCGCGCTTTGGATTTTTCTAAAATCTATTTTGAGCAAGCTATCAAGCTCGGATTTTGCCGTCTTAAATTTTTCATAATCGGATTTTAAGCTTTGCGGTAGAGGTATGGATTTTAATTTTAATATCTGGTCTTGTGTTAAAGCCGATAATGAAAGGCTTTTTTTATACGCGCTATATTCTTCCAAACTTTGCAAAACCGCCAAATAATTTTGGGACTTATATTGCGGAACGGTATCAAACACAAAGCCTTGGGACTTTTGCAAAGATTTAAGATTTTGCTGATATGCAAAAACTTGTTGGAAGTCTTGCAAAAAATTATCTTTATATTTCACGCCCGTTTTGGCGGCTTTTTTTAGCTGCTTTAAAATCTTGCGTTTTTTGAACGCTTTTTTTAACCCTTTGGCGTTTGTATAGTCTATGATAAGTTTTTGGTTAACCGGTCTAAAGGCGTCCAAATTATACCGCGCGCTTAGCGCGGATTTTATTTGTTCGGTCTTTATGCCAAGTTTTGCATAGTCAAATAGCTTTTCCAAAGCATCGTCTTGCAACTCTTCCAAATGCGGCGTTTCTGGGTAGTTTTGGGATAAATACGAGCAAATTTCAATAAAGTAACAAAATTGCTCATATTCGTCAATGGCGTTAATATCAATTGCCTGCCTTAAAATTTCGCAATAGCCCCGCAGCTGTCTTATAGCGGCCAAAAATTTATTTACGGCTTTGGCGCTTTCCAGTTTTAGCGAAAGCGAGTATTCGGTCTGGCCTATATGCTCTAGGTCCGAGCCGTTGGGATGGCCCATGTCCTGTCCTAAGGCTTTTAGCTCGTAGAGCTTATTTTCCAATAACTCTATCTTGTCCTTATCAAAGTTAATGACTATGTCTTGGTCCAACTCAAATTGGTCCAAAAAGTCATAGCTTATATACTCGTCAATCGCCTCAAACAGCGAAAAGCCGTATTTTTGGGGACGGTGCAGTTTTTGCATATACACTGCCAAGGCTTGACGGGTTTTTTCCAGCCTGTTTTGGACGCTTTTAAAGTCCTCGGGCTCGTAGACCTTGACTATCTCGCTGGTCTTTTTTAAGTTTTCCAAAACTTCTTTTTTGCTCGTTTTGTCCGAGTGAAGCTCAAGGCAAAAATCGCCTATGCCTATCTCTTCCAGCCTATTTTTGACGACGGACAGAGCCGCCATCTTTTCGGCGACAAACAGCACCCTTTTGCCCCTTAGCAAGGCGTTGGCGATAATATTGGTTATGGTCTGGGATTTGCCCGTGCCGGGCGGGCCGTGCAAAACAAAGCTCATATCTTTGTTGGCGAAATATATGGCTTCCAGCTGCGAACTGTCCGCCTCTATGGGCAAGATTATTTGCTCTTTTAGCCAGCGCTCGTCAATGTCGTTTATTTCCAGCGATGTCTTGTTAAACGGTATTCCGCTTATCAGCGCTTTTACTATGGGCGTTTTTTGGAAGCTGTCTAGACGGTTTCGGATATCGTGCCACATTACAATGCCCGAAAAAGAAAAATTGGAAATATAGCTTTCCTCTATGATATCCCAGCCGTGCTGATGCATCACCAGTTTTCTTACGATATTAAAAACGCTAAAAACATTAATGGAGTTGTCCGAGTTTTTGGGCAAGGGGTCAAGCCCGCCCGCTTCAAGAGAATATTGCTGCCTCAGCATTTCCAAAAGCGTGATATTAAAATGCGATTCGTCGTCGCGCGCTTTTAGGATATATCTTTTGGCGCTTTTTCTTATTAAGTCCAAAGGTATCAAAATCAAAGGCGCGTATAAAGGGCGCTGGGAGTTTTCGCTTTCATACCATTTCAGCAATCCCACCGCCAAATAAAGCGCGCACACGCCTTTTTCTTCTATGTTATATTTGTATTTTCTATATATATTGGTTATGGTGGATTTTAAGCGGTTCTCGTCCAACGCCGAGCGTAGCTTTCCTTTGGATAGTTCTTTGTTAAGGAGCTTTGAGTAAATTGACGAAATCCTTGCGCCTTGCGAAATATTAAAGTCCACCGCCAAGTCCTGCGCCTCTTTCATTATGGGCAGGATGTCATACTCGTTGCCGTTGCAAAAATGTGTGGCTAGATTATTGGGCGCGTCCGCCAAAACGGGCAGCGTGTTTTTGGTAATCTTAAAGTTAAGCAGTGAGTTTTTCAGCGTTAAGTCCAAAAGCTTTCGTTCCCAATACTTTTGCTTGGACAAAGGCTCGTCCAATTCTTTGGCCGAAAAAATCTTTAGCTTTTTGGGTTTAAGGTCGCCTTGTTCTTGGCCCGAATACTCTATCCGCCAGCCGTCTTGCCAAACCCTTTTGGGCATAGGGTAAATATGACTGAGGCGGCAGCGCTTGATATCCGTAAAATATATAAACTCCGCCTCGTTGGCTAAAGGCTCTTTTGACCATTCCATAGCGCTGTTAAAATCCAAAAAATTGCGCTTATCCAAAAATTTGGGATTGGCCAAAAACAGCTCGCCCAAAGCCGATTTTTTGGACAATTCCGCCAAGTCGGCATTGACGCAATCGGCAAAAGTGTCCTCGCCCAGCCACGCTCCGACCAAAATATACCGCTCAAACACCGCCAAAATCGGATTAAGGCCGATTTTTTCTAAAAGGCTGGCGTATAAAAGCGCGGCCTCAGTCAAAGTCGCTGTTTTGTTTTGCAGGGCGTTGTTAAGATTTACAACTTGACCGAGCGAGCGGCTGTCGTCTATAAAACTTATATTAAGCTCGCGGTCTTTCAAGGCGCAAAAAATAGAAGCCGCTTCCCCAAAAACCCTATTGGGCTCGCCCTTGTAGCCCAAAAAACTATTGGCTTTTCGCCATTTTTTCAGATAGCCAAGCGCGTCTTTCAGTATGGCTTTGGCGTCTATATTATCGGGCGTTACAAAACTCGCTATAAGCTCGGGCAAGATATTCGCGCCCGTCCAATAATCGTAAGGCAAAATTATAATGGGATTTTTTTGCAAAAACAGCTCTTGTCCTCGGGATTGGATTGACAAAACAATTTCGCCTTGGACTTTGTTTTCCAAAGCCGCTAGATAGTTATAGTCAAATTCTATGTTAAGGGTATTGACATCTATTTTTAGGTTTTTGGGCTAGATGTCAAGGCGATATTGGCATGGCTTAATCAAACCTTGCGGGCAAGACACGCCGATAACGACATCAAAAATATCTCGTTCGCTTAGGTTTTGGATAAATAACTCCTCAATAAGCCACGCGCCGTTAAAAACATACGAAAAATTTATAGCTTGAGAGGTGGAAAACTCCACTCTTAAAGTGTCCATATTATCTCCTATATAAATAGGATTATAACATATCGTTTTGACCAAATTCAATTGATACTTGTCAAGGATTGGCTTTTTTAATCTAATTTTAATCAATTGGAAATATATGGAATTTTACTATAATGCCGTTTAATCAGCTCATAATTATCTTTAATGCGAGTATCGTTTTGGTTTAGCCCAAACGCCTGTTTTGCGTAGTAATACGCTTTGTCATATAATTTTAACTCAAAACACGCCACGGACGCGATATCGGGCAGCGCGCTGTCCCAAGCGTAGCTTTGATTGATGTATGTTTTGGAGTCTTGTTTTATGTTTTGGGCTTGCTCGGCCATAAAAAAGACCGTTGTATAGTCTTTGTTATAATAAGCCGCAAGCGCCAATTCTACATAAGCCTCGCGCATATAAGGGCAATGCGCTATCGCCATAATATAATATTTATAGGCGGTAAGGTAGTCCGATTTGTTAAGGTAGCACTTGGCTATATCGCGCATGGCGGCGCAGCGCTCTTGCGCGAAATCGGATTTTAAGCTAAGGTATTTTTGAAGCGTTTGAATGCTTTGGTCATATTGCCCCAAAAACACATACTCTCGTCCCAAATAATACCAAGACCTGTCGTCTTCGGGATTTTCTTGGACGGCTAGCTCCAACAAAGGCAAATAACAGCTTCGTGATTTGTTCGGGTCGGGATAATGGTTAAGAACAATGCCGTCAATATAAATTGCTTTATAATCGGACCCCGTATATTTTAAATATTCGTGAACGGGATTTTGCCAAACAAAATTATGACGAGAGTGTATTTTGAAATAATAAAACCAAATCAAAGGCTTGCCTTGGGCGTCCAAACTCCAATTATACAAATATCTTGCCTGTTTTGCATCAGGCTGCCAAGCCTTTTCCAATATAGCCCGCCAGCCTTTATTAAAAACCTCGTCCAAGTCCGTGCAAACGCAGATATCGGCGTCCTTAGAGACTAATTTTAGCGACTCGTTTCGGGCGGCATCAAAACGCCAGGGCGAAATGGATTTTTGATAGACTTTAGCGCCGCGGGCTTTTAACTTCTTGACCGTATTGTCCGAAGACCCCGTATCCAAAACAACAACCTCGTCGGCTTCGGACATAGAGTCCATCCATCTATCCACAAATTGCTCCTCGTCTTTGGCTATGGCGTAAACGACTATTTTGTATTTATGCTTTTTGGCTTTTTTCATTTTGTTTTTTTCGGATTATTTTTAGGTTTTCTTTAAGTCTAAAATCGTCGGGCGCTAAAACATAAGCTTGCTCGGCGTATTTTAGGGCCTGGTCAATAAAACCAAGATTAAAACACGCTATCGCGCCATAGTCAAAAAAAGCGTATCCCCATGCCTCTTCCTCAATCAAATAACTGCCTGTATTGTCAGTGATTTTAAGCGCTTGGACGCACGCCCAAAACACAAGCGCCCAATCCTTAGTCATATAGCCTATTTTGGCAAAATCCAGATAAGGCTCCCTTATATATGGGCATTGCGCCAATGCTTGATATAAATATATCTTGGCGTTGTATATATCGTTTTTTTGCAAATAACACCTTGATAAAAATCTTAACGCGGCGCTGCGCTCTTCCTCCCATACCGC
>JAAZDJ010000077.1 GCA_012512255.1 Clostridiales bacterium
AGTCTGAGTTAACGATTTTGTTGTAGAGCTTGCCTACTTCATCCCAATCTAAGACATTAAAAAACTCTTTTATATAATCGCCTCTTAGATTTTTGTATTTTAGATAATAGGCGTGTTCCCATACATCAATGCCCAAAATAGGCGTCCATTTGCCTTGAGATTGGGTTATTGGGTTATCTTGATTGGGAGTAGAGCTTACTTGAAGATTGCCTTGGCTATCGGCTGAAAGCCATGCCCAACCAGAACCAAACCTAGTAGAAGCAGCCTGAGTTAGTTGTTCTTTTAGCGCTTCAAAACTGCCAAAGGTAGCGTCAATTTTTTCTTTTAGCTCGCCCTCGGGCGTTTTTTGAGGATTGGGCGACATTATAGAAAAATACAAGTTATGGTTATAATAGCCGCCGCCGTTGTTTTGCAATTGAATTCTTAACGCAGGATCTTGAACTTGGTCAAGCGAGGCTAGAATTTCCTCTGCGGTTATGCCCGCAAGTCCAGCCTTTTCCACTGCATCGTTAAAATTTTTGGTATAAGCCGCATGGTGTTTGCTGTAATGGGTAATCATAGTCAATTCGTCAATATAGGGTTCTAGATCTTTAAAATTATATCTTAATTTAACTTGCTCAAACATTTTTATATTCTCCTTTTTTTATTTTTTTGTAATTGTAGTCTAACATTAAAATATTAACCAATCAAGAAAACAACCCTTACTTAAGTAACTATTGCACATAAGGCTAAGATTATAAATTCTAGCAAATTAGATAAAAAAATCTGCATTTTTGCAGATTTTTTAATTAATGCTTTGAGATATTTTTGATATAAGGATGTTCCTTTCGTAAATTTTCATTAATTTCGGACGGGTGTATCTTTGAATAAAGACAGGCAAGATTTGCAAAAAGAAATTTACAACCGCCACAGGGCCTGTAATCCAAAACGCGTATTTTATCGGGAAAAATAAAATTACGGCAACTCCTAAAAACGCGGACAACAAGTGAAGCGTTTCGGCATAGCATGTTTCTTCTAAAAATTTGAATATATAGTCGTTGTTATTTATATCTACAATCTTGTCTTTTTTGAAATCGCACAACTGCCCCATTTCAGGAATGCGGTCTTTCCATTTTTTTATGCCAATGCTTTCATAAAAATTTCTCTCAAATTCAAAAACATGATATATTTTTTTATATGGATTAAACCATTTATTAGGCATTTTATGTATTATAAACGCCACTACCGCGTCAATCAAAAAAACAATAAACGACGCGATAAACACAGTAGAGATAACGCTAAAAATTGTCATGCCAAAAGCGTTAATAGTAAAAAATATGTTTACAACCGAAATCAAAGCCATACTAAAAAATATTATAAAAAGATAAGCAAACATAAATCAATCCCCTTTCAACCGTTTTGATTATATTTTAAGCTTTTTGCCGTAAAATTCTTGATATTTATCGCAACACATTTGATAATTTTTTTGACGCATATATTCAATGTTTTGTTTTGCGTCTAGTTCTTCTTTGGCAAAAATAGGCTTCATAATATGCAATATAAAATATTTTTCTTCCATGCCGTCTTGGTTTATCTTGCCTGAATTTCTAAATGTGATAAACATGGGAATAACAGGCACGCCGAATTTGACCGCATAATGAAACGCGCCCTTTTTGTAAGGCCTTGGCTTGTCATACATGTGCCACATAGCTTCTTCGGGATAAAACAATATATAATTTTTTCTCTCAAGGTAATATTTCATAGCGTAGTTAAATCTTTTCATGTTCTCGTATTTTGAACTAAAAGGCATCATCCCGCCAGCGCGCATCATCTCGCCCAAAAAGCCTTTTCTATTATTAAACTCGGCCGCTGTTATTTTGAGCCTATGGCCTCTTAAGCCGTATTTTGCCACAAGACAGTCGTATATGTAAACATGGTTGCAAGTGACTATTGCGGAATCAATTCCATTTAGATAATGTCTTCCCAAAACTTTGGTTTTTATGATTTTTTTGTTGAGATATAATGTATAAGGCTTGACAATAAAGGTGTTTTGAAAAAACACCTTTATCCGTTCTAAGCCTTTTTTAATATAATTGAAATTATCTACCGAAATAGCGATATCATAATCAATAGGGTTTATATGTTGGTCAAATTCTCCTTTGCTTTCCAATAATTTGATTTTTTCCAAAACATCTAATCTTGGAGCAGGCATACAAACTCTCCTTCTTCTTCGGGTATTCGTTTTACCGTAATTTCTTCATCAGTTTTAGCCTGAGGAATTTGCATTTTGAAATCAATTCTGTCAATAACTTCCCAGCCTCTATTTTTCTTGGTAAACAAAGCCCTAGAAATTATATGAATATATCCCATATAAAAGATTGGATGGGCAAACAATAAAACGATTTTTCTAAAAATTGAGATGGGCATATTTTTTCTTTCCACAATCAAACACATTAACGACAATAAGAAAAATGACATTGCCGGATATTGATGTGTTATGCCAAATAGCCGAATTATACGGCGTTTCTTTTGAGTATCTTATCAGGGAAGGTTCTATGCAAGAAAAACGCGCTTTCATGACCAAAAAAGAGCGCGAAAATA
>JAAZDJ010000078.1 GCA_012512255.1 Clostridiales bacterium
CAATAAAACATACGGAAGCGGCGTTTTGGGCGCGCCTGCCGAGTCTATGTTTAACGCGTCTATGTGGTCAAGAGTTTATTATCCATACATTCTTGACACAATAGCTATATCCAAAAGGCTCAATAAAAACGACCATTTTGATTTAAACGGCAGCGAAGAAAATTCCAGCCTATTGGTCAGTTCTTGGGTGTGCGAAGACGCCGATTTTACAAATCAATTAACCTATACCATACAGGATAAAATTTTGGGGCCGATATCGGCATATCAAATTTTCGCGCGCCAAAAAGACAAGGCGGGCTTTGTCAAGCTGTTTGCCAAGCTAAGCAAAATTTTTGAGCCCGACGGCGAGCTTGTTTTGGACGAGACCAAAGATAAGGACCTGGTCGCGCATCAATGGGAGGATTCGCCCTTAAAAGAGCAAGCCCAAAACAAGCCGATGTATTCTTTGGACCAAAGCTGCCTAAAGCTTTTGGCTTACGATTTGATCGAGAGGATGGCCGTAAAATTTGCGATACCCGAAGCCAAGGCTTATGGCGAAGCCAAACTAAAACTTAGGCAAAAAATCAACCAAAAGCTTTATAATCAACAAAAAGGCTTATATCTTAACAGATACGCGGATGACACATGGGCGGAAAATTACGGCGCCACGAGTTTTTATCCGTTGATTGCTGGCGCGATAGAAACGCCCGAGCAGCTAAGGGCTGTCGTGGATAACCTTACATCCAAAAGACAATTTTGGGGCGAGTACATGATCCCCACATTATCCAAAAACAATAAAGAATACGGCGCGCCGCTAAAAACTATCGCGGGAAAAAAACCGCCTTACTTGGACTGGCGCGGAGCGATAGCGCCCTATGTTAATTATCTTATTTATCACGGTTTAATAAGATACGGGCTTGACGAAATTGCCAGCGATTTTGCGTATAAATGCGCAAAACTTTGGCAAAAGCGCGTCAAATTTAAGTTCAATATTTACTCCAAATATTTGCCGAACAAAAAATCGCCCAAAGACATCAAATACTTGAGCATGGAAGGCAATTTGTTGGCGCTGATAGGCATCCAATCGCTTATCGATGTTGAATATTTCAGGGACGATTTGAAATTTGCCATTAGGTTTGGCACTTTCGCAAAGGGCGCGCACGCAATAACCAATTTAAAACTTTTGGACCGCAATTACAGCATTGAGGTAGATAATTATACGACCGCAATGCTAGTTGACAATAAAGAAGTATTCAAAGCCGAAGGCGGAAGGTGTATTGTAAGACAGTTTTTGGAAACCAAAGAAGATTACAGCTTTTTGATTATAGCGCCTACCGAGCTAAAAATAACATTAAAACCGCTAAACCATATCCAGCTAAACAAAAAAGCCGAGTATGTGTTTACCGTTCCGCCGGGAAAACATAAGGTAAAAATCGCGGATAAGGTTTATACGCAATCAATGAGTTAAATATTAACAAATGATTTAAATCCCTAAAGTAATTGAACATTATATAAATAATTTGATATAATTAAGCATAGAGTGTGGGATAAACGAGGGGGCTCTAAAATGGGTGATAAAAAAATAAAACCGGCCATAAAAAATATATTTTTGACAAAACACAACACATTAATTTTATCAATCATTGATATGTTTTTTTTGGTTTTGTCTTATTTTTTATGCGTCATATTTTATTTGTTTTTATACGAACAAACTTTATGGCTTTGGGTAGGCAATCTTTATACTTTATTTTTTTTGGTCCTCCCTTATGCTTTGTTGTTTAATTTGTTTGGTCTATACCGAAACCTATGGCAATTTATGAGCTTAAGGGATTTGTTTAATTTGGTCATAGTTTTGGTGTCTTCCTCATTTGTTTTTGTAATCTCTTCGTTTATAACTACAGGCGGCGATGTGACATATTTGTTCTTTACAATACTGACATCTTTGTTGGCATGCGATATTATTTTAATCAGCAAATTAGTTTATTTTATATTATACGAGCGCTCGCGCCGCAAAAGAAACAACGGCGGCAAAAGAATCGCCATTGTGGGCGCGGGACAAGCCGGGGCGTTTTTGCTTGAAAACATATTGGCCGAAAAAGATTGCAAATATCAGCCTGTATGCTTCTTTGACGATGACAAAAGCAAAGTGGGCAAAAGCGTCAACGGCATAAAAGTGGCGGGCACTACGGACCAAATAGAGTTATTATGCTCCGAGCTTAATATTGACGAGATTGTTATAGCTATTCCTTCGTTGACTTTTGAGCAAAAACAGCGCATCCTAGATAAATGTCTCAAAACAAATTGCCGCGTCGTTACCGTGCCAAGTTTGACGGAAATGATAAGCGAAAAAAACATATGGCAAAGCAGAAGGCATATAGAGGTTGAAGACCTTCTTGACAGGGAGCCCATCAATCTTGACACCGATAAATTTTATGACATGATCTCGGGCAAGGTTGTTTTGGTAACGGGCGGCGGCGGCTCAATAGGCTCCGAGCTTTGCAGGCAAATCATTAAATATAAGCCCAGCAAACTTATCATTTTGGATATATATGAAAACAGCGCTTACGAAATTCAGCAAGAATTGATGCTTCAATACGGCGACAGCATCAATTTATTTATTGAAATAGCCACTATAAGAGACTACGACAAAATGGAAATTTTGTTTGAAAAATATAGGCCCGAGCTTGTCTTTCACGCGGCGGCGCACAAACATGTGCCCCTGATGGAAAGCAATCCCGACGAGGCCGTAAAGAATAATATATTCGGGACATATAACTTAGTCAGGCTAGCCGATAAATACGGCGTGCTGAGGTTTGTTTTAATCTCTTCGGACAAAGCCGTATATCCTACCAATGTAATGGGCGCGACCAAGCGCTTTTGCGAAATGATTATCCAGTCCATGAAAGATAGATCCAACACGCAATTTATGGCGGTAAGGTTTGGCAATGTTTTGGGCTCTAACGGCTCGGTAATCCCGCTTTTCAAAAAGCAAATAGAAAGAGGCGGGCCTGTTTATGTAACCAGCAAAGAGATTATAAGGTATTTTATGACCATACCCGAGGCGGTAAGCCTTGTATTGATGAGCGGCGCTAAAGGCAAAAACGGCTCCGTGTATGTGCTTGACATGGGCGCTCCCGTCAAAATTGACGATTTGGCGCGTAAAATGATAATTTTGGCAGGCTATGTTCCCGACAAGGATATAAAGATAGAATATATAGGACTTAGGCCTGGCGAAAAGATGTATGAAGAATTGATTATCCATAAAGACAGGGCGGACAAGATTGACGACAAAATATATGTTGAAAGGCTTTCCAATATCTCGTGGGAATTTATCATTAAAACGCTAGAAAAATTTGAAAAAGCGCTGCGCCAAAACAATAACGATTTGCTGGTTAAAATCTTAATGGACGCGGCGTATAATGGCGAAAGCCAAAGCCTTCAATCGCTCAAAGCCAATTTTGAAAGCGCGGCGGACCTAGGCGTTTTGGGACAAGCGGGGCAAGAGACAGCGGGATGAATATCTTTATAGTGCTTTTGGTTACATTTGCGGTTGCGGCTGTGCCTATAATTGAGTTAAAGGGCGCGATACCTTTGGGAATGGGGCTTGCGCTCCGTTATGGAATAGACCTTAATCCGTGGGTCTATTTTATTTTTGCTTATTTGGGATCGTGCCTGCCCGCCCCGTTTATAATTATGTTTTTGCGCCCGGTTTTGAATTATCTTGCCAAAACCAAGCTTTTTAGAAAGTTATCCCAATGGCTTAGCGCCCGTTTTTCCAAAAAAACATCCCAAATCAATCAAAAGGCCGACCAAAAATCGGAGGCTTATATGGAAAAACTTAAAAACGGCTATACAGAAGACGAGCTAAAAGAGCTTTACAGGCGCAAAAGAATAGAATGGTTTAAATATATATCGCTTTTTTTATTTGTCGCCGTGCCTTTGCCTTTGACGGGCTGCTGGACAGGCTCGGGCATTGCGGCGTTTATGGGCCTAAACCTAAAAAAAGGCCTGCCTATAATTTTTTTGGGCAATCTAGTCGCGGGATTGTTGATAATGTTTTTATCTTTGGCGGGCTTTAGCTTGCCCAGTTTGTTTTAAGATTTTTTTATTTTTTTAAATTAGGTTTTCTTTTTTTGAATTATTTTCTGTTTTTATTGGCAAACTAACAGAC
>JAAZDJ010000079.1 GCA_012512255.1 Clostridiales bacterium
CCGATTCTATGGCCAAATTGCCCGAGCTCGTAAAAATAAAGGGCGAGCAAAAGGTCGCCCAAGCTTGCAATATAGGCGTCCATACTCTTAACGATATTATTGAAGAGCTTTTAAAGCCCGGCAGGGATATAAGGGATTCTTTGCCCAAGCCTATATTGAGAAGCGATGTCATAACCATAGGCGACCTAAAAGAAGGAATGATTTTTTCAGGAACCGTCAGAAATGTTATAGATTTTGGCGCGTTTGTTGATATCGGCGTCCATCAAGACGGGCTTGTGCATATCTCCGAAATCGCCGATTTTTATATTAAGCATCCTTGCGAGGTTTTGAGCGCGGGCGATGTTGTCAATGTCAAAGTCTTGAGCGTGGACAAAAACAAAAAACGCATAGGCTTGACAATGAAAGGCGTTGAAGGAAACAAACTTACCCGCCCCGCCAAAACAAGCAAAAATTCGCCCGCCAATAAAGAATTGCCCTTGGAAGAAGCTTTGAAGCTTTTGGCACAAAAATATAACAAACAATAAGGACAATTATTATGTTTCCCAAAAACCCTAAAGAGTTTAAAGGGCGGCGATTTTATTGTAAATGCGGCAAAACGCATTCTTTTGAAACAGATATTGTCTTGGGAAAAAACATATTGCCTAGGGAATTTTCCAAAGACACTCTTATTATTTGCGACAGCAATACCTTGGAATGCGCAAAAGATATAAAAGCCAAAAAATTTGTTATCGGCAAAGGCGTTGAAAACGCCGATATTAAATATGTATATCAAATAATTGACAATACGCCCAAAGATATCGCCGCGCTTGCGGCTTTGGGCAGCGGAACTATTTGCGACATTACAAGGTATGCCGCGCATTTGAGCCAAAAAGATTTTGTGGCGCTGGCGACCGCGCCCAGCATGGACGGATATTTGTCCGTCGTAAGCCCGATTGTTTTTGAAAACTATATTAAGCGTTCAATGCCTTCCAAAGCGCCAACCAAGGCGTATTGCGATATAGATATTTTGACCGCGGCGCCCATGAGATTAATCTTGGCGGGCTTGGGCGATGTTTTGGGCAAGTTTACTTCGCTTATAGATTGGAAAATCGCCAATTTGGTTGAGGATTGTTATTATTGCCCTGAAATAGCCAATCTTGTCAATTACGCGGTTGAATTGTGCTATCAAAATTCGCAAGGGCTAAAAGACAGGGACCATAAATGCGTTATGGCGCTTATTGACGCCTTGTTGCTTTGCGGAATCGCTATGAATATGGCGGGTTTTTCCCGACCCGCGTCCGGCGCGGAGCATACGCTGGCGCATTATTTTGAGATAGAAGTTTTGAAGAATAGAGCCTATGGTTATCACGGCGAGTTTGTAGGGATTGGCATGCTTATTTACGCAAGGATGTTAGATATGTTTTTTGCGCAAAAGCCAAACATGCCCTCTAAAAAATTTGAAAAGTTTATGGATAATTGGCATGCCTTAAAAGACGAAGTTGCAAGCCTTAATGAAAGATTGGAACAAATAGAAAGCGCTATGGAACATGTCGGCTGCAAAACAAAACCGTCCGAAATTGGAATAGATGAAAAGGCGTTAGCCAAAGCTTTGCTAACCGTTCAACCGTCAGCGCCCAAATATACCTCAATTACGCTATTTAGGGATTTTGGAAAAGACAAAGAGCTTATTAATAAATATATAGAAAAATATTTATAATGATTTGGCGGCCGCGACAATGCGGGCAACCAAATCGGTCTTTTTGCTTTGGTTGATTATATACAATCCGTCGCAAACAGGTTTTAATTTGTTGATAATATCTATTGCGTATTCAAAACTAACTTCCCATTGGTTTTGGGCCTTTTTCATCGCCAAAATCAAATCTTGTGGAATTGATATGCCGCTTACCTCATTGTTCAAGAACACGGCGTTTTTATAACTGTATGGCGGTATTATCCCGGCTAGGATATATGTGTTCAAAAAGTCTTTGGCTTTTTTGATTCTGTCTATTCCCTCTTGACCAAAAATGGGCTGTGTCAAAAAAAACTTCGCTCCGGCTTCAATTTTTTGCTGCGCTCTTTTCAATTCATAATTAAAATTAACAGCGTTAGTGTTAAGCGCCGCGCCTATCAAGAAAGGGCTATTCAAAAAAACATTTTGATTAAGGCTTTGGATATATTTTATTAGCCCTATGGAATTAAAATCAAATACGCCTTTTATGCTGCTGCGGTCGGTCGCGACAATGGGATCGCCCGTGACCACAAACACATTTTGGACGCCTTCTATATTAAGTCCCAAAAGCGTAGCTTTGATGGAGATTATGTTTTTGTCGCGGCAAGTCAAATGAGGCAAAACATCTATGTTGACTTCCCTTTTGATTTTGGCGCTGACAATAAAACTGTCTGCCCTGGTGCGCGACAGGGGGCTGTCGGCGATAGTAATCAAATCCGCGCCTGCGCTTAATAGATTTTTGGCGCCGTTGATTAGATAATCTATCCTTGTGTCTATAGGCGCTTTTAATTCCACCGCGACGGGAAATAAGTTGTTTTCCAATTTTTCATAAAAAATGTTTTTAAAGACGGGCTTTTGTTCTTCTTTGGGCGCGTAGCTGTTGTTTTTTAAAGATTTTCCGCCCTTAAAATCATTCAAAAGCAAACGGCTTTTTTGGATATGCAAAGGCGTAGTGCCGCAGCATCCGCCCAAAATAGTTATGCCGATTTTCCTAAGCTTTAGCAGCTTTTTGGCGAAATAATCGGCGTTGTCAATATAGACCAAGCGATTGCCTATAGTTTCGGGATAACCCGAATTGGGCATAACGCTCATGGGCTTAACAATCTTGGACTGATAATCCTCAACCAGTTGTATAATATGCGCGGGGCCGCAAAGACAATTAAGCCCTATCGCGTCAACATTAGCGTCTTTTTGAGCTTTGTCCAGCAATTGCTTGTAATATAGGCCGCTTTTGGTATAGCCGTCAAGACTTGAAGCAAAAGACGCTATTATATAACTGTTAGGATTTTTTTTCTTGATGTGCTTGAAAACGGGTTTTAAAACATTGTATTCGGGCATGGTCTCAAACAAAAACTTTTGGGCGCCCAAACCCAAAAACACATCGGCGATTTTTATGTACTCTTGAGTTAAATCTTGGTCTTTGTCTTTGTGAGGAATAGGACCGATATCGGCAAAAACTTGCGCGTTAACGCCTTTGGCAGCGTCTAGGGCGATATTATACCCTTCTTTGATAATTTGCTCAACGGTCTCAAAATCAAGCCTCAGGCCTGAATTTGCGCCAAATGTGTTGGTTTTTATGGCGTCCACGCCCGCGTCAATATAACTCTTATGAATGTTAAACACGGTTTGGCGATCGTCTAGATTGGCCAATTCGCATGGTTCAAATTTGTTGGTCAATTGGGTATAATAAGTCCCAAACGCTCCATCAAATAAAAACGTATCCGCGCTCATTTAAAAACCCTTTTCGGATCTAATTTCTTTTACGGCGTCGGTCATATTCTTGAGGCTTTTTAGCGTCTCTTCCCAACCTCTTGTCTTCAGGCCGCAATCGGGATTAATCCATAGCTTTTTGACGCCTAATTTTTCTATCATTTTGTTAATCGCCGCCTTAATCTCTTCTTTGCCGGGCACGCGGGGCGAATGGATATCATATACGCCCGGACCGACAGCCGTTTTAAAATTATTTGCTTGCAAGTCGTCCAAAACTTCCAAATTGGAGCGCGAAGCTTCAAACGATATGCAATCGGCGTCTAAATCGTCTATTTCTTTTATTATATCGCCAAACTCGCTATAACACATATGAGTATGAATTTGGGTCTGCGGTTTTACTTGCGAGTGCGTCAATCTAAATGTCTTTATAGCGTAATCAAGATATTGCTTCCATTCGCTCTTTCTCAAAGGCAATTTTTCCCTCAAAGCGGCTTCGTCTATTTGGATAATCTTAATGCCGTTTTTTTCCAGATCCAAAACTTCCTCTCTTATGGCCAGCGCTATTTGGTAACATATTTCTTCCAAAGGTATGTCAACTCTCGGGAACGACCAGTTCAAAATCGTAACAGGCCCTGTCAGCATGCCTTTCATAGGTTTATCCGTCAAGCTCTGGGCATAAACGCTATAAGGCACGGTTATGGGTTGAAGTCTTTTTACATCGCCCCAAATAATTGGCGGCTTAACGCAGCGCGTCCCATAAGATTGCACCCACGCGTTTTGGGTAAATATGAATCCCGATAGATTTTCGCCAAAGTATTCCACCATGTCGTTACGCTCAAACTCGCCGTGCACATAGACATCAATGCCAAGCTCGTCTTGATACTTTACGGCTTGTTTGATAAATTCTTTGATGCTTTGGTCGTATTGTTCTTTTGTTATCTCGCCTTTTTTATATTTGGCGCGGATGCGCTTTACTTCTATGGTCTGCGGGAAAGAACCTATTGTTGTGGTAGGAAGCTTAGGCAAGTTCAATTCTTTGGCTTGAATTTCAAACCTAGTTTCAAAATCAGGCTCTCTTACAAAATCTTTTTCGGTTAGGTTTTGGACTTTTTGTCTCACTTCGGCGTCTATATAATCTTGATTTTGGAGTTTTTGTTTTATAAGCGCGATATTGTCTTGGTATTTTTTGTTTGATTTATAATCTTGATCGCCGAATAACAACCTTAAGTCGTTAAGTTCGTCTAGTTTTTGCTCGGCAAACGAAAATTGAGCCAAAACCTCGCTAGAAAGCTGGGGTTCGTTTTCTTTGGTATAAGGCGAAAACAAAAGCGAGCAAGCCGTGCTTATGACTATGTTTTGGGCGTTTACATATTGTTTTAGGGCGTCTAAAATCCCAAGGCTTTGCTCGTAATTATTAATCCATATGTTTCTGCCGTTGACAACTCCCGCGAAGAGTTGTTTGTCTTTGGCAAAACCGTATTGTTTTATTAATTCAAGATTTTTTATGCCCTCTACAAAATCAAGCCCGTAGGCGTCAAAATCCATTGCCAAAACGTCTTGATAAATATCCCTTATATCCCCAAAATAAGTGTTTAACAGCGCGGCAACGCCGTTTTTGTTTTTTAACAGCTCGTTGTATATAGACTTGAATAAGTCAATATCTTCTTGGGCCAAATCGGTAACCAGCATGGGCTCGTCTATTTGGACAAGTTTTACGCCATGATTTTTAAACTCCGCAAAAAGCTGGATATACGCATTGGTAATTTTATCTATGACATCTTGATAGTTTTGGGAAGTTTCAAACCTGCACAACTTAATAAATGTAAAAGCGCCTATTATAACCGGTTTTGTTTCTATGCCCAAATCTTTTGCGGTTTTGTATTCGTCAATGGGCTTTTGGGCGTTTAGTTTTATTTCAACGGTGTCGTCAATTATCGGCGCGATATAGTGGTAATTGGTGGTAAACCATTTTTTCATCGCAAGCGCTTTTACATCGGCGTTATCTTTTTGGTAACCTTTGGCCATGGCGAAATACTTGCCCAAAGGGCTTAAATCAAGATTTTGATACTGGGCGGGAATAATGTTCAGCATAACCGCGGTATCTAATACTTGGTCATACATTGAAAAATCATTGGAAGGTATATAATCTATCCCCTTTTGGTGAAGAAGACTGATTTGGCTTAACCTCAATTCTTGGGCGTTTTTGACAAGCTCTTCTTCCGTCATAGCGCCCTTAAAATAGCTTTCTGTCCACTTTTTAAGTTCCCTTTGCTTTCCTATCCTTGGATAACCTGAAACAGATACTCTGATTTGCACTTTTAACTCTCCCGTTAAAAAACATTTTTTCTTATTATTTCCATATTATAGCATCAATTTTTGTCTTTGACTATTATTTGAGAGTTATTATACCAATATGGTTATAATTATTAATTAATTAAAAAATCTTTTTTATAACGCCGCTTCGCGTATTATAATCATATTTATATACGCCCGCAAAGGATGAAAAATTACGGCTTATTATTAATTTTTTTATCGCCTCAAAGTCTTTTGGAAAGAATTTTATGCATATATTACAAATAGAGCTTACGCTCTGGGGAGAATTAATAATGTTTGCTTTAAAACCGCAATCAACCAAAATCTTGAAAAAATTTAGGGTTTGAGACCTTGAATTAAAAACAATAAAGTAATATGGCATATCTTTCTCCGTATATTTTAGCATTTTTGCCGCTTGGGCAATATACTATATTAAGTCTATGAAAAGCATATATTTTGATAACGCGGCGTCAGGCGGATATAAACCTGATTGCGTAAAAAAGGCTGTTTTGCAAGCTTTGGAAAACCCCGCAAATCCAGGCAGGAGCGGGCACAAAGCGGCTTTGGCCGCGGCGCTTATTGTCGCCAATGCGCGCGACAATACGGCAAAATTTTTTGGCGCCGAGGGCGGCAATGTGGTTTTTACCTATAATTGCACGGCTGCGCTTAACTTCGCAATCTTTGGCGGCATTAGCGGCGATCATGTTGTTACGACGGCGTTTGAACATAACTCGGTATTAAGACCCCTTGATTACCTAAAGCGTTCAGGCGTTATAGACTATACCGTGGTATATCCCGATTCTTCGGGCGTGATAAGAGCCAAAGAGTTTTTAGACAAGATTAGGCGCGACACCAAAATGATTATTGTCAACCATGTTTCTAACGTCACAGGCGCGCGCGCGCCCATTGAAGAAATAGGATATTGCGCCGATAGATACGGCATACCGTTTTTGGTGGACGCCGCCCAAAGCGCAGGTCATATTAATATAAATATGAAAGATACCAAAATAAATATCCTAGCCGCCGCCGGTCATAAAGGTTTGGCCGCGCCCCAAGGCGTTGGCGTTTTGGCTTTGGCTGAAGGCGTTACGCTCCGACCTATAATAATGGGGGGAACGGGAAGCCTCAGCGAAAGCCCTCTTCAACCCGAGGATTTGCCCGATAGCTTGGAAAGCGGAACGATATCCACTCCGGCGATTGCCGGGCTTAACGCGGGCATTATATGGATAAAAGAAAACTTTAAACATTTTTCCAAAAAAATATACGGTATGACTTTTTTGTTATATAATGAACTAAAAAAAATCCCCCAAGTAATTGTTTACACGCCTCGGGGGCATTATAACGGCATTGTTGCTTTTAACATAGAAGGATTGGCGGCGGGTCAAGTAGCCAATATCTTGGACGAGAAGTTTGATATATATGTGAGGGCGGGTCTGCATTGCGCGCCGCTTGCCCATAAATTTTTGGGAACGATCAAATATGGGGCTGTCAGGGCTTCGCTTTCCTATCAAAACACCTTTGAGGAAATAGAAACTTTTATTAACGCGATTAAATCAATAACCAAAAGTTTTTGATTAATTTTGGGACTTTAATGTTTTGATTATCGCTTCCATTCTTTTTTGCTGCTCGGGGCTCAAAAAGCCTCTGACCGAGTTGGCAAAATTATCCAAATCGGCGTCCGATAAAGCGCCTTGCGCCTTGTTTTTTCTCACTTTGGACAATAACTCGCTCATAAGCTCGGATTCGTCTTTATCGCCGTATTTTTTTAGGTATTCTTCAGCCATTTTTCTATGTTCTGAGTCTTGGTAAGCTTTTTCAGCGGTTTTTTTGAGTTCCTCTCTAAGATTTTTTGCCATTATGTAATCTCCTTGCCTTTTTTATCTCATTTTAATTATATGAGCGCATATATATAATATGTGTATAGTATTTTGATGATAGGGTAAACTCATATGGATTTAAGGTCAAATAATATGTTAAGCAATCTATTGCCGCTTTTGATGAACAAGGGCGACACAAACTCCTTGGGCGCGGGCAATAACATGCTGGCCATGCTGTTGCCTATGCTTATGCAAAGAGGCGGCGCAAGCGGCTCCTCCAATGAAATACTCAAAAGTTTGCTGCCTATGATGGCGGGAAATAACCCCCAATTAGCCCAAGTCTTAAATAATTTCAATACGGGAGGCGCTGCCCCGCAAGAAGATTACGTTCAAGACGATAAGCCTATTGCAATTAACCCCCAAAATATAGACAATAAATATGCCTCAAAAGGCCGGCGCAATATAGATTTTGACAAGCTCTATCCCGATCTTGATTCTTTAGATATACATACAATGCCCAAAATTGACGATTACAAAAAAGAACAACCGAAAAACATAACGCTAAGCTCTAACAATACCGCTGACAACGCCCATCAAAATAACGGCAATACAAACAATTCGCTAATGACTTTGCTTACCCTGATGCAAAACCTAAGAAGACAATCCCCAAGCAGTATGGAAGAAAAAATAATCGCGGTTGACGGCATCGCGCCGCCAAAGATAAAAAAGAGTTTGAAAGCTATCTTGGCGCTTAATAATATAATCAAAGAATAAAAACCAAGGGTGTTATTCATAAAAAAATAGCGTAGTTTGTCGCTAACTATGCTATAATGACTTTATGAAAAAACACGGCATAATCATAATTAATTCTTTTAGTTTTTCTCCCGCTTTTAAAAACCAAACAAAAAGGCTTATTGAGGAATTTGGACGGCTTGATGTCAAGATAGACATCGGTAGAAATAGCCATGTTAATCTTTATTTAGATAATTACGAGATAATAAATAGAATAAAAGATTATGATTTTGTGGTCTATTTGGACAAAGACAAATACCCCGCAAGAATGATTGAAAAAAGCGGGCAGATAATTTTTAACCGTCCGCGCGCCATTGAGTTATGCGACGACAAACTCCAAACATACATAGCGTTGACCCAAAACAACATTAAGATGCCCAAAACCATACCTTCTCCTTTGAAGTTTTATAAGACCGATATTGACGACGGAATCTTTTTGCAAAAAGTTATTGAGATTTTGAAATTTCCTATTGTGGTAAAAGGCGCTTATGGCTCGTTGGGCAATAGAGTGTTTTTGGCGCATAATTTTGAGCAACTCAAAGCGCTAAGGGAACAGATGGTTGATATCCCGCACCTATATCAAGAATTTATCGGCTCAAGCGCCGGCCAAGACACTAGGGTTATAGTTATTGGCCATATCGCGCGCGCCGCAATGATAAGAAAATCAGATAAAGATTTCCGCTCCAATATAGAGCTGGGCGGCAAAGGCTATCCCACGAAACTTTCGGATGAATATATAGAAATGGCGCAAAAAGCGTCCGAGATTTTGGGCTTGGATTATTGCGGAATAGATATATTAAAAGACCAAAATTCAAAGCCGGTATTATGCGAAGTTAATTCCAACGCTTTTTTTAATACGATTGAAAAAGTCAGCGGCGTCAATATCGCAAAAATTTACGCTGAATACGTATATGATAAAGTATATAACCGTTAGAATATAAACTCTGTTTAAATTACCATGCCATTTTCATAAATGGCATGGTAATTATTTTTTGTCCGTAATATCCGCTGAATCCTTGAATACTGTCGTTTCAAAAAAGGTTTTGGTGTTCATTTCGGCAGGACTGACGCTGATTTTGTTAATAGATACCTCATACGCCGTCTTGGTTACTATTGTGTCATCTTCCAAACGCTTTTGATATTCGCGGCTTTGAATCCGGCCTGAAATAATCACTTTTTCGCCAACCCTTAGATTTCTGACAAATCTTGCGTTTCTGCCCCAAGCTATGCAAGGTATGTAGTCCGATTTGTTGTAAGCGCGGTTAACGGCGATAAGCAAATCGCAAATTTCACGCTTAAAAGGCGTTGTGCGGTATATGGGTTGTTTGCAAATAAATCCGCCTAATTCTATAATATTAGGGTTGCATTCGCTAGTCCAGTCCAAAATTTCGCGCACAAAAACCGTAAGCATCAATCGGCTTTTGCCGTCCATAAGCTTGTTGTAGCTTCTAAACTGGCTCAAAAGAGCCGTCATATCGCCAATTTTTAGCGGACGGTCAATAAGCAATCTTTCGCTTACCGTTATTGGCAGCACATCTTTTTGCTCAGAAAGTCTGGGCACTTCAATCATCATTTCGTAAAAACCTTCGCCGTAAATCTCATGCGAAAATTCCGGCTCGGTTACTATTTGTCCTGCCAAAAATACTTTATTGGCAATATTCTCGGGGTAATTCATTTTCCTCTCCCGTTCATCATATATTTTTTATTTGTCTTCCCGTATGGTCTATATAATAATTGTCATGATATATAAGTTCGCTTACGCATACGAATTCAAATCCCTTGTTCTTTAAGCCCAAAATTATCAATCTCAACGCTTTGGGCGTGTTTTGGCCGTTATTGTGCATAAGTATTATAGAGCCTTTTTTGGTTTTTGATATTACCCTTTGGGCGATTTGTTGGGCGGTGTAGTCTTTCCAATCTAGCGAGTCCACATCCCATTGTATTGTTTTTAAACCAAGGCTTTCGGCAGTTTCTATCAACGCGTTGTTATAAGCTCCAAAAGGCGGCCTGAATACTTTAGGTTTTTTGCCCGTTATATTATGCAAAATATTAATAGATGTCTGCAATTCAAGCTGCATTTGGGTCTTGCTAAGATTAGTCATATCAGGATGCGTGTTGGAATGAGTGCCGATCTCAAACCCGTTCTCATCCAAAGCTTTTACTTTATCGCTGTGTTTTTCCGCCCAAAAGCCGACCAAAAAAAAGGTCGCTTTTACTTGGTGTTCGTTTAATATATCTATTAGCTCATCCGTTTTGTCCGCTCCCCACGCCGCATCAAACGATATGGCAATTTTGTTTTCTTGCGTTTCAACGCTATATATCGGTAGTTTTCTTGGTATTGTTCCGCTCAAAAAAACTTTTGCCGAGCCTGTCAACGCGTTAAGAGATATAAATATAATCAACAAAGACAATATCTCAAGCCAAGTCAACAAATCCTTTTTTTTGAGCGTTATAAAATACATCCGATTACACCTTATATATTAAACGCATAAAAAGCAAGAATATAAAAATATTTAAGAATAATTTTGCGTCTTTTGTCGATATTTTTAATGCGTTTGTTATAAATATATAAAGGCATAAGCATATTTATGACTAAATAACAGACAGCAAAAAAACAGCTTTTTTAAAAATTAGGTTCTGTGAATAACAATGCCTTTTAAACATGCAAAAACACAAAAAAATGTAAAGCCTCAAAAAATAAGGTTTTTTATAAAAAATACAGCATGCAAATTTAATTATAGAGAACTAAGCAGCGCTTTGTCCGTTATTTTTTTGATTAATATGGTCTTAAATCTTTTGTTTTTTTTAACTCCTTTGTATTATCACCCCTTATAATTTTATTCATATATGTTCCCCTTGCGTTTATATTTAAAACAACAAATATTCTATTTAATACTAAGCTGGTTAATATTATATGTTTTGCAATTATACATGTCAAATATTTACATGTATTTTGTTGAATTTTTTATGTAATTTTTGTATTATTTTTATTTAATACTTTAATATAATCATTAAAAGCAGCTAATTTAACAATTTAATAAAAAAACCGCTGTTTTTTGATATGCACCCCAAAAGTTAGACGCATTTGTTAATTTTTGTCCAAACTTTGAGGTTCATTTCATTTTTTAGCGGCTTTTATTATCATGTATTATATACAAAAACATCTTCTATGAAGTTAAGTTTTTGTAATTTGCAAAGATTTTTGCCTTTGCCCGTTCGGTTGGTTTTGATAATATCTTGGGAAGAAAAGGCGGATAAATACTTTTCATTATCCAATAAAATAACGGTTATGGCTTCTTTTTTGCGCAAATATTTGGCCCATATCAATTTTTGGCCGCAATTGTCTTTTAAATCAAAAACTTTTAGTCCTTTTCTATATCTATTCATAAGCCCTAACTCTTGAATTTCTATCTTTTTTGAACAGCTTTTGTCCGTTATTAAGGCTATATATCCGCTTTGGTCGTCTATTTGGGAGGCATATATAACATAATCGCCTTCATTCAATAAAATGCCCTTAACGCCGCCTGAAATTCGGCCTTGGATTGGGATATCGCCGGAATCGGCATTAAGGCCCATGCCTTGAGCCGTAATAAACAATATGGACGAATTTTCAATTTCTTCTTCTATATTGATTACCTCGTCGCCGTCTTTAAGTTTGACAGCCTGAAAAGTTGATTTGATTATTCCATATTCGGACCAAGCCGATTTTTTGACCATGCCGTCTTTGGTAAAAAATAGTAAGTTGCCTTCGGGCAAGTCTTTCTTTACGGTAAAGATTTTGATTAGTTTTTCGCCGTCTTGCAAATCGGGAATACTAACCTTCAAGTCTTCGCCCTTGTCGCGCCATTTGGCTTCGGGGATAGACATTACATCAACTTTATAACAATTGCCCAGATTGGTAAAACAATAAATAATATCGTAGGTTTGGGCTTGAGTCAAAAGCTTATAAATATCATGCTGGCTGGAACTGTCCGTAAATTCTTTTACGGACATGGAATAATTTTTTTGAGGGATGCGCTTTAACGAACCGTATTCGTTATAGCCTATGACAAAATCTTCAATGGGTTTTTCGTCATCGTCCGCAGGAATATAATAATCTTCAACGCTTTTTATTATTTCCGATCTCCTTGGATCTTTGTATGTCCGTTTGATTGTGTTAAGTTCGTTGACAATCACTTCCATTTGAAGCTTTTTGCTCGCCAAAATTGCATTTAATTTTTCTATTAAAATTCTTAATTGCGCCAATTCTTTTTCCAGCTTGTTGACTTCCAAATGCGTAAGTCGGGCAAGTCTCATATCCAAAATAGCTTGGGCCTGGACTTCGCTAAGGGCAAACCTAGCGCATAAATTTACCTTTGCTTCGCTGACTGACGCGCTTGTTTTTATTATTTTGACGACCTCGTCAATATTTTTTACAGCTATTAAAAGCCCCGTTAAGATATGCTCCCTGTTTTTAGCCTCGTTTAATTCATATCTGCTTCTTTTTACAATAATCTCTCTTTGGTAATTTACATAATACGCTATAATGTCAAGCAAGCCCATTTGCTGCGGCTTGCCATCGGCAATCGCCACCATATTAATTCCAAAATTTTGGGATAGTTGGGTGTGTTTAAATAAAATCTCGCAAATTTTCCTAGGGTCCGCGTCTTTTTTTACTTTGATTACAGCGCGCATGCCGTCGCGGTCCGATTCGTCCAAAATTTCGCTTATGCCGTTTAGCAGCTCTTTTCTTTTTTCCCTTTGAAGCATTATTGATTCCAGCAATGACGCTTTATTGACTTGATAAGGCAATTCTTTGATTACTATGCTCTTTCTATCGTTTTCGTCTACTTCTATATAAATTTTTGCCCTTATGGTAATTTTGCCTTTGCCTGTTTCATACGCTTTCTTAAGCTCCGGCCCAGCTATAATATAACCTCCGCTTGGAAAATCAGGGCCTTTTATAATCTTCATCATTTCTTTTAGGGTGATTTGGGGATTATTAATATAAGCTATGACGCCGTCAATTACTTCGGCTAAATTATGCGGAGGAATATTTGTGGCAAGCCCTACCGCAATGCCCGAAGCGCCGTTAACCAATAGATTAGGAAACCTGCCGGGCAACATGTCGGGCTCTTTGATAGAATCGTCAAAATTAAGGCTCCATTTGACTGTGTCTTTGTCAAGGTCTCTCAAAAGCTCCATAGCTATGGGCGCCAGTCTAGCTTCCGTATATCTCATGGCGGCCGCGCTGTCTCCGTCAATAGAGCCGAAATTGCCGTGACCGTCTATCAGCGTATGGCGCATATTAAACGGTTGCGCCATTCTTACCATAGCGTCATAAACGGATTTGTCGCCGTGGGGATGATACTTTCCCAAACAATCGCCCACTATGCGCGCCGATTTTCTATACGGCTTATCGGGCGTTATACCCAATTCATACAAAGAATATAATATCCTGCGCTGGACAGGTTTTAGTCCGTCTTCCACTCGGGGCAATGCCCTGTCCATTATTACATGCTCGGAATACGGCATCATGGAAGAGTGCATTACCTCTTCCATTGTCTTTTGTATTACTTGTTGCTGAATGTTTTCTTCCATTAACCCATTTCTCCTAATAGTCTATCATCTTTATTGAAGTTAGCGTATTCTATTATATAACTCTTCCGTAACTCCACGGCGTCGCCCATAAGCGTGGTAACAAGTTTTTCGGCTTCGGCGGCGTCATCAATTGTAACCTGAATCAATTTGCGCGTTTTGGGGTTCATGGTAGTTTCCCATAATTGATCGGCGTTCATCTCTCCCAAACCTTTATAGCGCTGTATCTGATAGCCGCGCCCTACTTTTTCTTTGACTATATCTAATTCTTCATCCGTGTATGCGTATTCAACAATGTCTTTTTTATACACCTTATACAAAGGCGGCATTCCTATATAGACAAAACCTTCGTTAATAAGGTCTTTCATATATCTAAAGAAAAATGTCAATAAGATAGCCCTTATGTGCGCGCCGTCTTGGTCGGCGTCGGACAAAATAATCACCTTATGGTAATTAAGGTTGTCCACCAAAAAATCTTCGCCTATGCCAGCGCCCAACGCGCTGATTATAGTTCTTATTTCTTCGTTTTGCAATACTTGGTCAAGCCGTTTCTTTTCGGCGTTAAGCGGCTTGCCTCTTAACGGCAATATAGCCTGAAAATATCTATCGCGGGCTTGTTTGGCGGTGCCTCCCGCGGAGTCTCCCTCAACGATAAACAACTCGTTGATTTCGGGTTTTTTGGAGGTGCAGCTTGATAATTTGCCCACAAGATTCGCGTTTTCCAAACTGTTTTTTTGGCGGGTAATTTCCTTGGCCTTGCGCGAGGCTTCCCTTACCCTTGCCGCGCCTATGGCTTTTTGGATAATTTTTTCGGCAATTCTCTTTTTGGAGTTTTTTTCAAAAAATTTGTATATCTCGGAAGCCAAGATACTTTCGCAAGCTATTCTAGCATCGGGATTGCCTAGTTTGGTCTTGGTCTGCCCTTCAAATTGAACATTATGCATTTTAACAGACATCACGACAGTTAGGCCTTCTCTAAAATCTTCTCCCAAAAGATTGGGGTCTTTTTCTTTTAGCAGCCCGTATTTTCTCGCCAAATCGTTAAAAACTCTGGTAATGGCGGCTTTTATTCCCGTTTCGTGGGTGCCGCCTTCCGTAGTCGGGATGTTGTTGACATAAGATATAATGGTGTCCGTATATGAATCATTGTATTGAATAGCGATACTCAAATAAATATCGTCTTTTTCGCCTTCAAAGTATAAAGGATCATGTAAGGTATTTTTTGCTTCGTTAACATATTTAACAAAATCAATCAGTCCGCCTTTATAACAAAATTCTTTGACTAATGGATAATGTTCGTTTCTTAAATCTTTGAATACTATGGTTATGCCTTTGTTTAAAAAGGCAAGCTCTTTTAATCTCTTAGCAATGATATCGCTGCTAAAAATTATGGAATCAAAAACACGCTTATCGGGATAAAAAACAACTAAAGTGCCGGTTTTTTGGGTGGGTTGGACCTTCATAAGACCGCCTTGGGCTACCCCGCTTCTTATCTTGCCTTGCTCGTCTTCATAAGAAGCAAACTCCATACGGTATTCCCAACCGTCTCTATAGACATAAACTTTTAGCCATTCGCTCAAAGCGTTGGTTACGCTCGCGCCAACGCCGTGCAGTCCGCCCGAAAAAGAATAATTGGTGGTGTCAAATTTGCCGCCTGCATGAAGCTGCGTAAAGACCACCTCAACGCCGCTTATGCCCAATTGCGGATGAAGGTCCACAGGAATGCCCCTTCCGTTATCTTCTACGGAAGCGCTTCCGTCAGGATTAAGAGTAACTATAATCTTATTGCCAAAACCGTTGGCGACTTCGTCTATGGCGTTATCAACTATTTCCCATAATATATGATGAAGCCCTTTAAGGCCCGTCGTCCCAACATACATGCCGGGCCTTAGCCTTACCGCGTCAAGCCCTTCCAAAACCTTAATGTCTTTTGCTTCGTAATTATTTTGCATAAATACCTCGCTATAAAAAAATAAAAAAACTATTTATTAAAGTATAACAAATAAGAACTAATAATTCAACCGTATCATTTATAAAAAATGCATAAAAAGCGCGCAAAAAAGGCATAGTTTGAGCGATTTTTTGCATAAAAATTCAAATTATGTATAATTATAAAAAACCGATGTATAATTATTCGTTGAGGAAGCAATTAATACAAGAAACAATGTCTTTATAAACTGACGGCCTTTGGATTTCGTTTAAAATTTCATGGCGCATTTGATCGTATATCTTTATCTGGACATCTTTTATTCCGAGTTTTTTATATTTGTTATATAAAGCTTTTGGATATTTGCCCCACGCGCCTACGCCGTCTTGCTGTCCGCAAAAGATTGCGATTTTTGTTGACTTGTCTATATTTTTTAATGACTTGCCCCAAAGGCCCAAAAGACCTTTGAAAAACGAGCGATAAAAACCATAAGAAAAAACAGGAACTATAAATTCGTCATTGTTATATTTTTCCACTATTGCTTGGTCTTGCGTTAACCACGCGTTTTGGCTTCCTTTGAGTTTTTTGTCATAAGCTTCAAAGGTCAATTTTTTTACCAAGCGCGCGTCTTTGTTCGGGCTTTGAAGCAAAGATATAATCCGACCAAACAAAACGCTAAAATAATCAAGTTTGCCCGTGCCTGTTAAAATAAAGCCGGCAACCTGTTTTGCGGCAGGGGCAGTCATGTATTTTTGCGCCAAGAACGAACCGTAGCTATGCCCAATCGCCACAACGGGCAGGTTATATGTCTTTTTTAGATATTGGGTAATTTCTATTTGGTCTTGCATAGTCTTTTCAAAAATATCGTAATCAGCCTTGCCTATTTTTCCCCTTTGGCCTGCCGTAAGCCCGTGACCGCGATGGTCGTCGCCCGCTACCAAAAAGCCTTGCGCGTTCAAAAACTCGGCAAATTCTTGATATCTGCCCATATGCTCGTTCATTCCGTGTATAATCTGAATTATACATTTTGGGGCGGGAATTTCCCAAATAGCAAGGTTTAATTTGGTTTGGTCCGATGTTATAAACCATTCTCTTTTCATAAAAAAATATTTCCCCTTATCAATATTTTTTAATCTAATATCAAATGCCCAAAAGGCGCTTTGCGTTGCCGCCTAAAATCATTTCAAGGACATTAACTGGGATATTAAAGCTATAATATTGCAATAATTCATCGGATTGATGAGCCCATGGAGAATCCGTGCCAAAGAGTATATATTCGTTATTATGATTGTTTAATATGAACTCAATTTCCTCGGGTTTCATATAGGTAAAAGCGCAAGAAGTTTCAAAAGACACCGTCGTTCCTAACATGTATTTTTCAAACTCTTTTCTATATTCTTGACCGCCCATATGCGCGGCAACTATCTTGGGAGTATTGAAAACGTCTATTATTGCGCGCATGCGCTTGGGGCTTGCGTTATCGCAATCCAAATCCTGTTGGTTTTTGCCCATATGGAATAGCAATGTCATGCCCGTAGATAGCGCGTATTCGTAAAGTCTCATCATTTTGGGGTCATCCATAGCAAAAGACTGTAAATGCGGATGAAATTTTAAGCCGCGGATATTGTTTTGGACCAAACGGTCAATTTCGCTTTTATAATCTTTAAAATCGGGATGAATGCTTCCAAAAGGTATCAATTCTTTATGGCTTGCGCATTCTATGGCAAAAGAATTGACTTTGATTGTTGTTATGGCGTCCGCGGCATAATTAACAACTACGGAACGGTCAATGCCTGCGTTTTGCATTGACCTAATAAGTCCGTCTATTGAGCCGTCAAAAGACGGATATACTTTTTTTTCTTTGGAAATTTCGGCAAGCGTTTTGGCGTAAAGATCGTCAACAATGCAATGTGTATGAAAATCTATTATCATTATACACCTCGTTTTTATTTTATTTAAAAAATACGGTTATGTCAAATAATATCTTTTATTGTTGCTTATAATGCTTTAAATAAGGCTATAAACCGACGCTTTTGCCAAAAATGCGCTTTAATATAAAAATTGACTATTACCGGCTAAAAGGTTATATTTATAGGTAAGATATATCAAGGAGGGAAATATGGCTTATAGCGCGAATCCTAACCGCTACAAAGAAATGCGATACAACGCATGCGGCAATAGCGGGCTTTGCTTGCCGGCGATATCCTTGGGACTGTGGCATAATTTCGGCAATGAGGCGACCATGGAAAATATGCAAGATATGATTTTGAATTCTTTTGATTTGGGAATAACGCATTTTGATATTGCCAATAATTACGGTCCGCCCGCTGGGGCCGCCGAAGAGAACTTTGGAAAGATTTTGAAAACCCAACTAAAATCCTATCGGGACGAACTGATCGTGTCCTCAAAAGCGGGATTTTATATGTGGGACGGACCTTATGGAGACGGCGGGTCCAAAAAGCATCTTATGGCAAGCATTAACCAAAGCCTCAAACGCACCGGTTTGGAATATTTTGATATCTTTTATCATCATAGGGCCGACCCTAATACGCCTGTGGCGGAGACGGCTGCCGCTTTGGATGAAATTGTCCGTCAAGGCAAGGCTTTATATATAGGCACAAGCAATTATACCGCGGAACAAGCCGACAAAATTATAAAAGAGTTTAAAAAATTGGGAACGCCTTATATGATTCATCAGCCTATTTATAATATGCTTAACCGCGGAATTGAAGACGGCCTTGTTGATATTTTGAAATCAAACGGCATCGGCATAATCGCTTATTGCCCTTTAGCCCAAGGCTTATTAACCGATAAATATCTAAATGAGCAAATTCCTCAAAATTCAAGAGCCCACCGCTCAAAATATGTCGCCCAAGAATTAGATAAAAATATTGATAAAATCAAATTGCTAAAACCTTTGGCTCAAGCGCGCAATCAGACGCTGGCGCAAATGGCGATTGCTTGGTTGTTAAACACAGGCAATTTGACCAGCGTGTTAATAGGCGCAAGTAGATTTTCTCAAATAGCCGAAAATGTTGCGGCGTTAAATAACACAAAATTTTCTCAAGAAGAGCTTGATTTGATAGATAGGATTGTTTTAACATAAGAAACAGCCGTCATTTTTAAAATGGCGGCTGTTTTAATAATCTTAAAAAGTTTTTATAAATTTTATAATCCTGCGCAAGCCTTTATAAATGAGGCAAATAACGGATGCGGTCTATTGGGTCTTGACTTGAACTCGGGATGGAATTGAACGCCTACAAACCACCTATGGTCTTTTATTTCAATTATTTCCACAAAAGAATCATCCAAAGAAACGCCGCTTATAATTAAGCCATGCTTTTCACAGTCTTGGCGATAAGCGTTGTTAAATTCATATCTATTGCGATGCCGCTCGGCTATTATCTCTTGGTTATAAATTGCCCTAGCCAAGCTGCCTTCTTTGATTTTGCATTGATACGCGCCTAATCTCATATAGCCGTTTTTTTCTTGAAGTCGCGAATTTTGGGGCAATGTATGTATTATGGGATGCTCTGTATTCGGGTCAAATTCGGCGCTATGCGCGTCTTTATATCCCAAAACATTGCGCGCAAATTCAATGGCCGCTACCTGCATCCCCAAAGAGATTCCAAAATACGGGATATTATTTTCGCGGGCATATTTGGCTGCGGCAATCTTGCCGTCTATGCCGCGGTCTCCGAACCCTCCCGGAACCAAAATCCCGTCAAGCTCTTTTAGATGAGAATGCGCGTTGTCATCGTTTATGTCTTCGGAAGATATCCATTTTATATTAACATTAGCTTGATGCGCTATGCCGCCGTGAGTTAACGCCTCCACTACGCTCAAATACGCGTCGTGAAGTTCCACATATTTTCCTACCAAACCGATAGTTATTTTTTTGTCTGACAAGCGGATTTTTTTGATATTTTCAACTATGGTTGTCCATTCTTTCAAATCAGGTTCAAGACATTTAAGTTTAAGTTTTTGGCAAACTACATTGGCAAGCCCTTCCCTTTCCAATTCAAGCGGAACTTCATATAAAATTTCCGAGTCTTTGTTTTGTATAACGGCGTCATTAGTCACGTTACAAAACATCGCTATTTTGTTTTTGTTGTCTTCGCCCAAATCCAATTCCGTGCGGCAAACCAAGATATCGGGCGTAATTCCTATGTTTTGAAGTTCTTTTACGCTGTGTTGGGTGGGTTTTGTTTTAATTTCGCCGCTCATTTTTAGGTAAGGAACAAGCGTTACATGAATATACAAAACATTTTCGCGTCCAACATCAAAAGGAACTTGCCTTATAGCTTCCAAAAAAGGCGTGCTCTCAATATCGCCTACCGTGCCTCCGATTTCGGTAATAACTACGTCTATTTCCGGGTTTTTTTGCGCCACCCTATAAATACATTGTTTTATTTCATTGGTGATGTGGGGGACAACTTGCACGGTGTTTCCAAAAAATTCACCGTTTCTTTCCATTTTTATGACTTTGCTGTATATTTTGCCCGTGGTTACATTGCTATAAACAGATAAATTTTCATCTACAAACCTTTCATAATGCCCGATGTCCAAATCAGTTTCCGCGCCGTCTTCGGTTACAAAAACTTCGCCGTGCTGATACGGACTCATTGTTCCGGGGTCAATATTGATATAAGGGTCAAACTTTTGATTGCTAACCTTTAATCCGCGCTGCTTTAGCAACCTGCCAAGCGAAGCCGCCGTTATTCCTTTGCCTAATCCGGACACTACGCCGCCCGTAACAAAAATATATTTAGCCATTAAACCACCTCGTAACTTACTGAGTAATTATATCAGAAATATTTTTGGGTGTAAAATAAAAACTAAAAGAAAAAAACAGTTTCAAAAATTTTGATTCTTTTTGAAACTGTTTTTATAGAAAATTATAAATTGTTTTGATATAATAAAAAGTAACCCACTTTTTTAAAATCAATTCTTCTCTTTTGACCTTAAAATCAAAGTATTATTTTTTGCAATCTTGGCAAACGCCCTCAAGCAATATGCTGATATCGTTTATTTTTAAATCAAAACCATTCTTTTTTAGTTCATTGATAACGGATTGTGACAAATCAATATTTAAGTCATTAATGGTTTCACATTTATTGCATCTAAAATGAATATGGTCTTGAATAAAAAAATCAAATCTTTCGGGCGTAAAAGAGCTGAGTTTTTTTATCTTTCCTTCTTGAATCAAAGCGTATAAATTTCTATAAACCGTGCTTAAACTAATTTGGGAATATTTTGTGTGTATATAGTTGTATATTTCTTCAGCCGTCGGATGGTTTTTTAAATTTTTAACCGCCTCAAAAATAATTTGCTTTTGCATTGTTTGTCTTTTGTTAGCCATTATGGTCTCACCCTATTAAAATACTTTTTTAATTAATAATTATTATATTTATAAATATACACATATTTTTTATTATATAAAAATTATCATTTAAGACAACTTAATTATTATAAAACGGATAAAATAATAACATTTCTTTATTTGTATATATTGTTAATTAATTGTTATTCTTATATGATTTTAAATTTACAACATATATGACCAAATCTTTTTAGAAAAGTCAAATTTTTTTACAATTAGCCGTAAAAACCCAAAAGC
>JAAZDJ010000080.1 GCA_012512255.1 Clostridiales bacterium
ATTAAAGTTCCATAAGTCATATAATATGTTAAATTATGTTTGGCGCAAAAATCATCAAAGTCTTTTAAGATTTGATATGAAACATCTTGAATCAATTTTAAATTATAATTTGACATAAGTTTTTCTCTGTTATTTATAAAAATTAATTACATCGTTATGCGTTGTTATGCCAAAATTTTGTGGAATTCCTGTTTTAATTAAATCTTTTCCTTTGAATTCACCATTTACAAAATATTCAACACTTGCAAATTTTTCATACCATTTCAAGATCTTATCTATAGTGGGTGTTTTTATCTTTAATATTTCAGCAAAACCTTTGATTATACATAAGCCGTATGGAAAATCGTTAGTAAAATATCTATGATTTTTATCAGGTATATATTTACCGTCCCCAATCTTTAACATAGGAGTTAAGCTTATTTGAAAGGCGGGGATATGCGATAATTTATAGGTCATTTCTTTATAATTTTTTACTTCATAATGTGTTAATAATGATTTAACACCAGATAAATCAAATTCTGGTAATTTTTTACAAATACTTTGCACTTCTTTATCACAATTTAAAAGCGTTATTGAAGACTCATCATCCCATTCTTTATAGAAATATGATTGTCTGTTATAGGTTTTTCCTTCATAATAATCATTAAATAAATGATAAAGCCTTGAAGTATGTAAGATTTGATTGGAAGGCGTAAATGTAATATTTAAAAAATTAGGCAATGAATCACACGGCATTTGAAATAAATTTGATAATAATTTTGAAGTTTCTTGTGATTTTTCTTTTGGTAAAACGGCAATATCTATTTTAGGTTTTCTGCTTTTATTCATAACGATTTTACCATATTCTTTCACTCTTCCTAGACTATGAACTCTCTGCATGCCAAAAATAATACAGCCCTTTTGCCTAAATTTTGATAAAATAAATTCTGTGCCACCACTACCAGGTATCATACCAATAATAGTATTCTTTTGCACATATGGATAAATATCTTCTGCTAATTTTAATAATGCGTTTGCCGGGACAGTTATAAGTATCAAATCCGCATTTCCCAAAGCCTTCTGCTTATCCGCGGTTATCAGGTCTATATGTGCCTTTTTTTGGGTATTATCATTCCAATCATCTATAATTATTTCTGTTGAAAAAAGATGAGCTTTTGAAGCCAACAAGCATATATTATTTTTTTTTGCAAGAGACAATTCGGCACTGATTAATGTCCCCATATTTCCGCCGCCTATTACGCATATATTCATAAATTAACCTCTCTTCTCAATATTTGAATAATTCTTTCATTATCTTTTCTGTTTCTTATGGCAAGTCTTATATATTGAGGCTTATTAAAGGTATCTTTTTTATATAAATCCTTAATAAGAATATTATGTTTTTCAAGTAAATCTATTGCCATTTTAGTGCTATTTTTATTAATTTTTACCATGATAAAATTTGCTTGGGAATCATAAACCTTATAACCTGCTTTTCTTAATTCAGTCGTCATATATTCCCTTTCTGCCACTATTTTATCGCAAGCTTTGATATAATCATCCTTATATAAAGGAATAATTTGCAGAAAATATTCCGCAAGAGAGTTTATGTTCCAAATAGCCATATTCTGCCTAATTATTTTATTTATTTCTTTATTACCGCAAGCCATAATTCCAAGCCTTAACCCAGGAACTCCGTAGGATTTACTTATACTTTTTATTACTATTAGGTTTTGATATTTATTCATTATATCATCATTTATTAAAGTATATCTTAGTTCTTTTTCAGC
>JAAZDJ010000081.1 GCA_012512255.1 Clostridiales bacterium
AGTCTTTCTTCTATTTCTTTTAATCTCTCATGGTCTTTGGGGTCTGCCGCGATGCCGCTTATTAAGGGCAGGTCGGCTGTTTCTATAATATCGTTGTTGGCTTTGATGCTCTTTTTGCTCTCCGAGATGCTTTCTTCCAGGTATTTTATTCTTGAAGACGATCTTTTTATCTCGCTGTCGCGCGCGTTCTTTTGGCTGATATAGGCGGCAAGATCCACCTTGGCGTTGGTTATCTTGGAAAGCAAAGCTTCCCTTTGGTTTTTTAGTTCTTCATAATACTGCTGTTTTTGCGTGTTTTGGCTGTCTTCGTTTTGTTTGCTGTTTGAGATAATTTGTTCTTGAGAAGTTAGGGTTTCTATATTATTATTGATTTCTATTATGCTATCTTGCGCTTTTTGGCTCTCTTCGTTATAAAATAGTATTTCTCTTTTGTAGTTTTCTATCTGGGTTAATATTTTTTTGTATTGTTCCTTTTCGGACGCCCATTCTATGTCGCGGACATGCAAATCATGCTGGCATTTTTTAAGTTCTTGGTTTATGTTTTCCAATTCTTGCTCTGCTTGAGTTTTTTGCCTCAAAGCCCCTGTCAGCTTTTCTTCGGTTTCTTTCAAAAGTTTAGTTATTTTGGCAAGCTCGTTTTCATAGCTTAAAAGATTGGAAACTTCCCGTTTTTTGCTGCCGCCTGTAATCGCGCCGCCATAGGCAATTATGTCGCCGTCAAGCGTAACAATCTTAAAAGAATAATCGCAACTTTTGGCTATTTTAATAGCCGTATCCAAATCTTTGGCTATCACCGTCCTGCCCAAAAGCATACGAATTATGCCGTCATATCTAGGGTCGTAACCAATAAGGTCGGCGGCGACGCCATAACAGCCCTCAAAACCTTTGATTTTGTCTATTAGGCTTTGGTCCAAATATCTGGGCTTGACGGCTGAAACGGGCAAAAATGTCGCGCGTCCGAGATTATTTTGCTTTAGATAATTGACCGCGTATTTCGCGCTTTGCTCGTCGGGGGTGATAATGTTTTGGGCGGTCGCGCCCAAAGCCATTTCTATCGCTGTTTCTAGATGGGGTTTGACTTTGATAACTTTGGCGACCACATTTTCTATATGTCTTGCCAAAACCGAATCAGTCTTGGCCGCGTTAAACAAAGACTTTACGCTATGGCTGTAATTGCGCATATCTTGCGCGATATCGTCAAGGAGCTTGGCTTGAGTTTTTTGCTTATGGTATTGCGCGCTCAAAGCTTCTACTTGACTGGCAAATTCTTTGCTCTGTTTTAACTTGCTATTGTATTGGTTGGTAAGCAAATCCAAATCGGCTTTTAGCTTGGAACGCTCTATCTCAAGCCTTTCTATGTTTTTGTTTAGCTTAATCGCCCTTATTTCGTCTTCGGTAAGACGGCTGGCAAGGTTTTGAACTTTTTTGGCGCAATCGTTAATTTTTTCTTCCAAATTGGCCTTTTTTTCTTTTAGGCTTGATAATTGGGATTTTATATCGGTAATTTTATTTAAAGCCTCAAGCTCTTGCTTGTGCGCTTTTTGCGCTTGGCTTTCTATCTCGCTTATTATGCTTGAGATTTCTATATAGCTGTTATTGTATTCTTCTATTTGGACGCGCAAATTATTGATAGTATCGCCTAATTGGTTGGATTTTTCTATGTTTTGGTTTAACGCCGCGACGCTGTCTTCCAGTTCCGCTTGGTCTTTTAGCAATTGGGCGGATAGCCTTTCGTTTTGTTCTTTTAGATAATTTATTTTTTCCCTTATTAACTTTTGCTCGCTTTCGGCGCGCTCAAGCTTCAAAGACAAAGACAGTCTTTCGTCGTTTAAAGACTTGATATCGATATCAAGCTGGGACGAGTATTCCATAGCCTTTATGTATTCTTCATAGGCTTGGTCGTATTCTTTTTGTTTTTGGGATATTTCTTGGTTGACGGCGTCCAAAGCCTTTTGGGCTTGTCTTTTCTTTTCTTCGGCCGTTTCGTATAAAACTATATAGTTATTGATGTCTAAAATGCGCTGGCGCTTTTTCAAATCCAAATACTTTTGGGCTTTTTCGCATTGTTTTTGCAAAGGCTCAAGGTTTTTTTCAAGCTCGTTCATAATGGCTATATGGGTGGTTAGTTTGTCCTCCGCCCTTAAAAGCTTGCGCTCGTTTTCTAGTTTGATTTGTTTGTATTTGGTTATTCCCGCCGCGTCTTCAAAAATGCTGCGCCTGTTTTCAGGCTTGGCGCTCAAAATCTCGTCTATCCTGCCCTGTCCTATAATTGAATAACTGCCCTTGCCTAAGCCCGAATTATGCAAAATCGCCGTGATGTCTTTTAGGCGGCAAGGCGTTTTGTTGATGGCGTATTCGCTTTCGCCGTTTCTGTATAGTTTTCGGGAAATTACGACTTCCTCAAAATCAGTATCAAATATGCGCTCTGAATTGTCAAAATATAACAAAACCTCGCAATAAGAAAGGGATTTTCGGGTCGCCGAGCCGTTAAATATTACGTCTTGCATGCTGGACCCGCGCAGGGTTTTAGGGGACTGCTCGCCCAACGCCCACCTTATGCAATCGGCGACATTGCTTTTGCCGCAGCCGTTAGGACCCACAATGGCCGTAATGCCGCTGCCAAATTCAACGGTGAGCTTGTCGGCGAAAGATTTGAATCCGTATATCTCAAGTTTTTTAAAATACAACGCTTGTTTTCCCTATTGTTTAAACTTTAGTCATTTTAGCATAAAATGTCTATGTTTGCAAAGCAGTAAAAATCGTTACTTGTCGATAAAAACAGTTTATAGCCTAAAGAAGCCCCAGTTTGACGCAAGCGGCCTTGGCCGCCAGTTTTTCGGCTTGGGCTTTGCTCTTGGCTTGGGCTTTGGATAATGTTTTTTGGTCTAGCACGACCTCCACCAAAAACATCGGCTGGTCTTGGTTGGTTTGGGCATATCTAAAAATATCTTTTTTTTGCAATAAGGTATGTTCCAAAAGCAATCCCACATAATTGCCTGTCTTGGCCTTTAGCGCTTGAGCCATATTGGCGCCTAAGGTCCTATGGATAAAAGCTTTGGCCGCCTGCATGCCGCCGTCCAAAAAAATAGCGCCCACGATAGCTTCATACAAATCGCATTTGGTCGCTTCCGATTTGGTAGGGTTTGAGCGCGCTTCGCCCACTCCGCATCTTAAAAAGCCGATAAGCCCCTTTTTTTTATCTATCGCTTTAGCCAAAGGCGTTTTGTTGACTATGATCGCGCGTTTTTCGGACAAATCTTTTTCTTTCCAGTTGGAATCGGCGTTTTGGTATAAATACTCGCTAACGGCTAAACTCAAAACGCTGTCGCCCAAAAACTCAAGCATTTCATTGCTTTGGACTTGGTGTTCGTTGGAATATGACGAGTGGGTAAAGGCGGTAATTAAAAATTCTTTATTGTTAAATTCATATCCTATAAGGTTTTGAATTTTTGCTATGTCCATCAAATTATCTTTTCAATTCCGCTTTTGATTTTTCCGATTAAGTCCATCTTAGCCATAGTTTGAGCCTGCGATATGGCGGCCGCTATTGCCTCGGCTTTGGACGAGCCGTGGGTTTTGATGACAATTTTTTTGCAACCCAAAAACGGCGCTCCGCCCACTTTGTTGTAGTCTAGCCTCTCTTTTAGTTGCTTAAACGCGGGTTTCATAAGCGCCGCGCCGATTTTGGATAATGTCCTTTCCATAACGGCTTGTTTGAGCGCCGTCAATATCATATTTACTGCTCCCTCTATGGACTTTAGCATTATATTGCCTCCAAAGCCGTCCGACACCAAAACATCGTAATCGCCCGAGAGCGCGTCTCTTGCTTCCATATTGCCCTTAAAGTTAATAGGGGCTTTTCTCAAAAGCTCCAGCGCGGCTTTTGTTTGGGCGTTGCCCTTTTCGTCCTCTGTGCCTACGGACAAAAGGCCCACGCGAGGGGATTCTATATTAAAAACGGATTGCATATAAGCCGAACCCATAATGGCAAACTGGACAAAATACTCGGGCTTGCAATCCATATTGGCGCCGCCATCAATCAGCATTGTGTGCCCGCGGGTAATTGTAGGCAGAACGGGCGCTAGCGCCGGTCTGTCTATGCCGTCCAATCTTCCCAAAATCAGCATCGCGCCCGTTAAAAACGCGCCCGTACTTCCCGCCGATATCATGGCGGCTATTTGGGGATCTTCTTTCAAACGGTATAGCCCTTTTACCAATGACGACTCTTTTTTTGCGCGTATTGCCAAGGTTGGATGCTCGTCGTTGGAAATTACTTCCGGGGCGTCCAATATTTCTATGCGGTCTAAATCAAACTCATAATTTTCTAACTCTTTTGAAATTATATCTTGCTTGCCTGATAAAACTATTTTAATGTCGGGATTGTTTTTTAGGGCGTCAATCGCGCCTTTTATAATCTCTTTCGGCGCATGATCTCCGCCAAACGCGTCAATTAAAATCTTCATAAAAATAACTCCAAATTAATCTAATTAAAATTATTATAAACAAAAATCGCCATTAACACAAGTATAAGCAAGTATAAGGAATTGGCGTTTTTTTGGTATAACTATTATTAAATTTGGCGCGTATTTTTTTTGGTTTTTATTTTCTAAAATAAAAAAACTCTAAAGCCCTAATCATTAAAAAACTTTAGAGTTTTAGATTTAAAATTCTAAAAATAACTTAACCTAAAGGTTATTTTTCTTTATTTTGTTTCACATCGACAACTTTTTCCCCGTCATAATATCCGCAAGCCTTGCACACGCGATGGGCAAGTTTGGGTTCATGACATTGAGGACATTCGCCTAAATTGGGCGCTTGGGCCTTCCAATTGGCGTATCTTGTGTTTGATCTTTGTTTGGATACTTTTCGCTTGGGAACTGCCATTATTTTTCACCTCCAATGCCCTTTAAAATTTCAAACGGATTATTTGCCGTTTTTTCGTTCTTACAGCCGCATTCCTTAATATTTTTATCCGTTCCGCAAACAGGGCACAGTCCTTTGCAATCGGGTTTGCATATCAATCGCGAAGGCAAGCTTAGCACTATCGCGTCTATTGCCAATTGCGTGATATCCACTATATCGCCTTCAAAATGATATGCCTCTTGGTCTTGAGCGTTTTTTGTAAAGAATTCGTCAAAATTAACAGTTTTGGAAAACTCCGACGCCTTAATGCATAAGTCGCAATTATATTCAAAACTGTAATTTATTGTCCCTTCCGCCCTATATCCGTCGTCTTTTTTGGTCAATTTGCCTTTTATGCTTGCGGGACGCAACGGCTTGACATAATCGGGTAAGAATTGCGCCGCCTCGGCCTCAAATTCAAAGTCAATAACTGCGACGGGCTTGACGGGAATTCTGATTTTCATTTTTTACCTCGCGCGCCAGCGTGCACGCTAGCATATTATATTAAATGATACCCAAAAAGTCAATTATTTTTTATAAGAGCTTGGGTTTCGCGGGCAATAACCAATTCTTCGTTGGTCGGGATTAACAAGATTTTGACCTTGGAATTTGGTCCGCTAAGATCGGTTAGTTTGCCTCTTTCCACATTATAATTAAGCTCGTTATTGAGTTCTAAGCCCAAATAATCCAGTCCTTTTAGGACCCGCTCCCTTACTTCGGGGTTATGCTCGCCTATTCCCGCGGTAAACACTATGATATCAACGCCGTTCATTACCGCCGCGTAAGCGCCTATGTATTTTTTGATTCTGTAACAAAACACATCCAAGGCCAATTCGGCCCTTTTGTTGCCCTCGTATACCGCTTTTATTAAGTCTCTAAAATCGCTGCTTACGCCCGAAATTCCCAGCACGCCGCTTTTTTTGTTGAGGTAGTCCATTGTTTGCGATATTGTCCAATTTGTCTTTTCCATAATGAATTCTATCACAGCGGGGTCAATATCGCCGCATCTTGTGCCCATTACCAAGCCTTCCAAGGGAGTAAAGCCCATAGAAGTATCTACCGATTTGCCGTTTTTTACGGCTGTAATGGACGAGCCGTTGCCCAAATGGCAAGTTATTATCTTTAAATCTTTGATATCTTTATTGAGATATTTGGCGGCTTCTTGGGACACATATTTGTGCGATGTGCCGTGAAAGCCGTATTTTCTTATTCTCCATTCCTCATAGGCTTGGTAAGGCAAGGCGTAAATATAAGCGTAAGGCGGTATAGTGGAATGGAACGCCGTATCAAACACCGCAGCCATAGGCGTGTTAGGCATAGCTTCTTTGCACGCCAATATGCCTATGATATTGGCCGGCACATGCAAAGGCGCCAAATCGCTGTTTTTGCGGCAAATCTCCAAAACCTCGTCGTCAATCAAGACCGACGAGTTAAAATCCTCGGCGCTGTGGACCACTCTATGTCCTACCGCCTGAATTTCGTTTATATCTTTTACTACGCCGTATTCTTCATGGACTAAGGCTTCCAGCATTAATTGGACCGCGACATTATGGTCGGGTATGGGTTTTTCTACCACAAAGCTCTTTCCGTCTTTACCCGTAGCTTTTAATTGGGAAATTAATTGTCCTATTCTTTCGCATGTTCCCTTGGCCAGCGCTTTTTCGTTATTCATTTCTATTAATTGGTATTTTAACGAACTGCTGCCGGCGTTTACCACCAAAATATTCATTCTCGCATTCTCCACTCTTTTTTAAACAAAATATTTATTAAACAGTCGCCTGAACGGCGGTTATCGCCACAGCGTCAACTATGTCTTCCGCCGTGCAGCCTCGGGATAAGTCGTTAACAGGCTTGTTAAATCCTTGGCAAATAGGCCCTATCGCAACCGCGTTAGCAAGCCTTTGGACAAGCTTATAGGCGATATTGCCCGCGTTAAGATCGGGGAAAATAAGCACATTGGCTTTGCCCGCCACTTCGCTGTCGGGGCATTTTAGCTTGGCCACGCTTTCCACAAGCGCGGCGTCTCCCTGCAATTCGCCGTCTATTTTTAGATTGGGGTTTAACTCTTTAGCTTTTTGGGTAGCCAATATCACTTTATCCACAAGCTCGTGCTTGGCGCTACCCTTGGTGGAAAAAGAAAGCATCGCCACATGCGGATCCATCCCCGTAAGGATATGCGCGCTTTGGGCGCTTGTTACGGCTATTTCGGCCAATTGGTCGGCATCGGGATTGGGGTTAAGACCGCAATCGGCAAATAAAAAAGCCCCGTTATAGCCGTATTTGCTGCCTTCTATTATCATTAGAAAAAAACTTGAAACCGTCCTAATGCCGGGGGCTGCTTTTATAATTTGTAGCGCGGGTCTTAAAGTGTCGCTTGTGGAATGAACCGCGCCCGCGACCATTCCGTCGGCGTCGTCCGCCTTTACCGCCAAAACGGAATAATAAAGCGGGTCTAGGGCTAGCTCTTGGGCTTGTTCGTAAGTAAGTCCTTTGGATTTTCTCGCCTGATACAATATATCTATATATCTTTCACGGTTTTTATCGGTAGCTGGATCTATTATTTCTATTCCTTCCAAGTTGCCGCCTATTGATTGGATTGATCGGGAATTGCCCACCAAAGCGACTCGCGTGATTTTTTCTTTTGCTATTTTTTTGGCTGCCTCTATTGTTCGCGGCTCTTCGCCTTCGGCTAAAATAATTTTTTTGTCCGCGGCTTTAGCTTTGCCGCGAATTTCCTCTAACAGTATAGACATCTATCCGCTCCAATGTTATAATATTTTTTGCCGTATATATTATACTCCTCCCACCCTCTTATGTAAACCAAAAAGTCTTGTTTGGGTCGTATAAAAGGGAGTTTGTATTTTTGGGCGCAAATTTATCATTTGGCAAAATAAGCGTTTTTAATAATTTTTCAGGACCAAATAATGAAATTAGCGGCGATTATTTGCGAATATAACCCTATGCACAACGGGCATATAGAACATATCCGTTACACCAAAGAAGCCACAAAGTGCGACGGGCTTGTCTGCGTTATGAGCGGCAATTTTGTTCAAAGGGGCGAGCCTTCAATTTTGGACAAATACTCGCGGACTATGGCGGCTTTGAGATACGGCGCGGATATGGTTGTGGAATTGCCCACTGTTTTCGCGGTAGCGGGCGCGGATATTTTTGCCGACGGCGCCGTAAAAGTGATTAACCAAATACAAAATATCCGTTGGCTAAGTTTTGGAAGCGAAAGCGGAAATATTGACGAGCTTGTTAACGCGGCCCAAGTTTTGAAGACCGAAAGTCCCAAGTTCAAAAAAGCCATAAAAGACTGTTTGAATATGGGTTTAAGTTACCCAAAGGCTCTTTCTACGGCTGTTAAAAAAATATACGGGCAAGAAATTGAAAAGCTCGCAAGCTCGCCTAATAATATTTTGGGAATAGAATATATAAAAGCTTTAATCAGGCATAAAAGCGATATACAGCCTATCACCCTAAAGCGCATCGGAAGCAATTATAATGACACGGACCTTAAGGGCGAGTTTGATTCAGCTTCGGCTATCAGGCTTGCCGTCAAAAACTCTTCTTGGGACAAGATAACCTCCGCGCCCCAAGACTTAATCAAGCTGTATAAAGAAAACTATTATGATTTTGACAAGATGACGCGGTCTTTATCCGATATATGCCTATTTAACATAATGAACAGCTCTTTAAAAGACTTAAAAAACTTTTATGACTTTAACGAAGGCATAGAAAACCGAATTAAAAGCAAAATCCAAACCAGTCACACTTTGGACGATGTCGCCGCCGCAGTAAAGACCAAAAGATACACTCTTGCTAGGCTCAAAAGGATGCTTCTTTATCCCACGCTAAAAATAACCAAAGAATTAATGAGCGCAAGCAAGAAATGCCCGCCTTACCTTAATGTTTTGGGCATTAAAAAAGAAAAGAAAATTTTGCTCAACTTTTTGGCCAAAAATTATATAACGCGCAAAAAAGATGTCCAAAAGATTGACGGCCAAGACACTCTTAATATGCTGAATGTCAATATTTTGGCCGACGACTTATACTGCCAAATCAGCCGAAGAAAAAAAGGCATGTTTTTTGGGCATGGAATGATAATATATTGAAATTCGCCTTAAATTTTTATCGTCAAAAATCAAAAAAAACTCCCCTAAGGGAGTTTTCTTATCTTGCTTTGGTATCTATTTCGTGCTTGATTTTTTTGATAAAATCATTTAGCTTAAACGCGCCCAAGTCGCCGTCTTTTCGGCTTCGGACGCTCACTACCCCTTGTTCTTTTTCTTTGTCGCCTATAATCAGCATATAAGGTATTTTGTTGATTTGGGCTTCCCTGATTTTATAGCCGATTTTTTCGGCTCTTGTGTCTTTTTGCGCTAAGATGCCATGATTTTTGAGCTCGTTATACACTTTCTCGGCTTCGTCAATAGCGCGGTCAGTAAGCGACATCACGACTACCTGAACGGGGGCAAGCCAGATCGGGAACGCGCCCGCGTATTTTTCTATCAGCAGCGCCAAAGTTCTTTCGTAACAGCCTATTGAGCTTCGGTGCAAAATTATAGGATGCTTTTTTTGCCCGTCGGCATCGGTATATTCCATACCGAACCTTTCCGCCAAGGCGAAATCTATTTGGATGGTTATGATTGTGTCTTCTTTTCCATAGACGTTTTTTATTTGGAAGTCCAGTTTCGGTCCGTAAAAAGCCGCCTCGCCCTCGGCTTCCACATAGTCAATGCCCAAATCGTCCAGTATCTCTTTCATTAGCTTTTGGGTGGTTTCCCATTTTTGAGGGTCGTTGATGTATTTTTCGCTGTTATTGGGGTCCCATTTGGAAAACCTAAATGTTATATCTTCCCTAAGGCCCAAAGTGTCCATCAAATAATAGGACAATTCCAACGCGTTTTTGAATTCGTCTTTTACTTGCTCGGGCGCGCAAATGATATGGCCGTCGCTCAAGGTGAATTGACGCACCCTTATAAGCCCGTGCATTTCGCCGCTGCTTTCGTTCCTAAATAGCGCGGAAGTCTCGGCATATCTTAAGGGCAAATCCCTATAACTTTTGATTCCGTTTTTGTATATCATAAACTGGAACGGACAAGTCATCGGTCTTAGCGCTTTTAGCCCGTCGTCAACGCCTTCTTCGCCCAAAATAAACATTCCCTCGCGGTAATGGTCCCAATGCCCGCTTATTTTGTAAAGATTGCTCTTGGCCATAAAGGGAGTGCGGGTGAACAAATAACCCCTTTTTTCTTCTTCGTCTTCCACCCACCTTATGAGTTTTTGCATAATCTTGGCGCCCTTGGGCATCAACAGGGGCAAGCCTTGCCCTATGTTTTCTTCGGTCATAAATATGCCAAGCTCCCTGCCAAGCTTATTGTGGTCGCGTTTTTTGGCTTCTTCCAAAGCTTGCAAATGCGCCAATAATTCGTCTTTGGTCGCAAAAGCCGCGCCGTATATGCGGGTCAGCATCTTGTTTTTTTCGCTGCCCCGCCAATACGCGCCCGTTACCGACAGAAGTTTGAAATGCTTGATTTTTGCCGTGTAATTGACATGGGGCCCGCGGCAAAGGTCAACAAAATCCCCTTGCCTATAAAAAGAAATGGCCTCGCCTTCGGGCAATTCGTTGATAAGCTCTATTTTGTAGATTTGGCCTTGTTCTTGCATTAAGGCGATAGCCTCTTGTTTGGATAGCTCAAACCTTTCTATCTTTAGATTTTCTTTGGAAATTTTGGCCATTTCCTGTTCTATTTTTTCTAAATCCGCCATCGTAACAGGCTCGGAAAAATCAAAGTCATAATAAAAACCCGTATTGGTCGCCGGTCCTATCCCCAATTTCGCATCGGGATAAAGACGCTTGACCGCGTGCGCCAATAGGTGCGACGCGCTATGCCTTAAAACCTCTAATTCCATAAATTTTTATCTCCAAGCTAAGATTTTGGTTATATTTAAAAAATTTTTTGGCAAATTTAAATGTATTATTTGATTATATACCCAAAACAATCAATCGTCAACATAATGGCATTTTTATAAAAATAAAAAAACGCCCTTGACTTTTTTATCAAGGGCGTTTGGCTTATATGTATCTTTATCTTACTTCTATTCGGTTTTCAAAAATGCTGCTTATCATATTGACTATAACAACCGGCATCTTGTCTATATGGTGAAAGACTATTTTGTTGGGCGAAAGGTTGATTAAAGACGGTATCAGCGTTTCGCTGTTTATCTCCTCGTCCAAATGATATTTTTGGTTTTTGATTTTGTTCATATGTTTGTCGTAAAAAACATATTTGCCGTTTTCGTCAAATATATGTACTTCGTCAAGTTTGCTGTTTATGGTGTTTACCAAAAATTTTAACAGCTCCAAAAAAGTTTCGTGGTATGAAAGATAGGCGGAATTGTTGTTCGCCAAATCGCATATTTCTTGCCAGCGGTCTCTTAGCTCTTTTAGCCTGAAATTATAAAAGCCGTCCAGCATGAGTTCTTTGTTGAAAAAGAGTTTTCTAATCACTACTTCGCGGTCAAATTCCCTGTCAAATTCAACCAACGCCTTGATAAACGCATTGTAGTTGATTTGATTGTTTATGGGCAATCGGGAGTTTTCCTGCAAATATTCCAGCTTAAAATCCGTAATTATTATGTTGGAAATAATCTCATGCAAGGCGTCCGTTATTATTTTGCTTTTGGTCTCTTCGCACGCCAAAGCCAAATAATCCCTGGACAGCGCCTTGCCGCGCGCCATTACGCCGCCCGCTTTTTTTACATAAGGGGTTATGTCTTGCATAAGATTGTCTATACAAGCCGCTTTTTTTGAATCAATACTTATACTTAATTCCCACATAAAAACCTCTTGCAATAGTTTATGCAAGAGCTGTTCAAAATAAACTTTTTTTGGGCTGATTTGGCTTTAATTGGCGTGGTAACTTTTTGTAATCTTAAATCGGAAAATCAGCGTTTTTGCGGTATTAATTATTAATGAATAATATTAAAAAACCTAGGCGCTGGCTTGTTCCAGCGCCTAGGTTTTTTGTCTTGGATTTTATTTTATTTTCACCCTTATCATATTCCAAGACAATGGAGAAAGGTTTATGTAAGCTTTTGCGTCTTTTACAATGCCCGTATCAACATTTTTGGGCGTTACTCTTGACGGGTTTTCAAAATCATTAATAGCTTTTAGGTCCGCGCCGTCTAAAACAATATGTTCTATTATTTCCAAATCCCCAAACGACCTCAATTCTATTTCGGCTTCTATCGCGTCTTGGCTATAATTGCATACAAACACCGCCAAGGAATCGGTTTTTTGGTCATATATTATGGACTGGCTTAGTTCTTTGACTTTGCCAAATTTGGAATCAAATTCGTCGCATTCGCTTATCGTCATTAGGGCCTGGCCTTGGCCGTATTGGCTTGCGTATTTGAAAGGATAAAAAGTGGTCTGCCTGATTGCCGCCCCGCCTTTTTGGGTGAATATAGGCGCGATGACATTGACCAATTGCGCCAAGCACGCGATTTTTATGCGATGGCAGTTATTGAGCAATGTGTTCATAAGCCCGCCAAAGACTATGGCGTCTTGCAATGTGTATCTGTCTTCCAAGATATGGGGCGCATAAGCCCAGTTCTCAAGCTTAACATCCTTTAGATACCAAACATTCCATTCGTCAAAGCTAAGGTAAATAGTCTTGTTGGAGCGTTTTTTTGCCTTGACAAAATCGCAAGTGGCGATGGCTGTTTTTATAAAATCGTCCATGCGCTTATAACTCGCGTAAAAATCTTCGTCGCGGCCTTCATTCCAATAATATTGATGGATAGACAAATAATCCACATGGTCGTAAAGGTTTTCCAAAACAATTCTGTCCCAATCGGGATAGCTAGGAAGATCTATGCTTGAGCTGCCGCACGCTATGAGTTTTACGCGGTTGTCAATCCATCTTATTATTTTGGCCGTTTCCAAAGCTTTTTTTGAATAATTTATCGCGTCCAAATGGCATATCTGCCAAGGTCCGTCCATTTCGTTCCCCAAGCACCAATATTTGACATCGTAAGGTTTTTCGCTGCCATTGGCTTTTCTAAGCTCGCTGTAATATGTGCCTGAAGGGTGGTTGCAATACTCCACTAAGTAGCCCGCGTCTTGAGGCGTGCCCGTGCCCATATTAACGGCCATCATGGGTTCTACATTAGCCTCTTTGCACCATTTCATAAACTCGTCCGTGCCGAATTGGTTGGTTTCTATTGAGCGCCATGCGTAATCAAGGCGCGCAGGCCTGTTTTCCTTTTTTCCGATGCCGTCTTGCCAATTATAACCGCTAACAAAATTGCCTCCAGGATACCTTACAATAGGCACGCCTAACTCATTTATAAGAGCAATTACATCCTTTCTGAATCCGTTTTCATCGGCGGCGGGATGGTCTGGCTCATAAATGCCTTCATATACCGCTCTTCCCAAATGCTCAATAAAAGAGCCAAACATTTTTGATTCTACCTTGCCGATTTGCATGTTTTTATCGGCAAAAATTTTCGCTTTTTTCATTGTCTTTAGCCTCCTACTTTTTTGTGATTTATCCTTTTAGACCCTTCTTCCAAGTATAGATTCGCCGCCGCCTATCAAAGATACAGCAAGCGTATTTCTTTTTTGGTCATTGTCCCATGCCGCTTCAACAAAACCTTTATAGCAGGTCTGCTGAATGGTTATGGAAAGTTTTCCGTCTTCCCAAACTGAAAAAGTTCCCGTTATTTCGCCCGTAACCGCGCCGTCTTGGTTAAGGCGGACGGAAATTGCCGTTTTGGGCTCTTTTACGGTGTCTTTGCCTTGAAAAATCAGCTGGTAGTCGCCCGCGAGATTTTCCAAGGAGTATTTATTATTTGCTTGACCCGCGTATCTAAACGGCGAGACAGCCGGCCATCCGTCTTCGTTAAACACCATTTTTCTTATATGCATAATATGGGGGCCTTCTCCATATCTATATGTGCGGACATGATGCGCCAAAAACCAATCTTTATTGGCTTTGATGACCGAATTATGCCCCGGCGCCATCCAGCCAAGGTTTAATTCATTTTTGGGATCGTTGGTAAAGGCATATCCGCCCAAAATTTTTGTGCCGTAATTTTGGTTAAGATGGGTCATCATACCAAGCAAATTCCCGTCGGCGTCAATATAATCGCCGTCTATTTTCGCGCTTCTTGCGACCCTAATATTATAATCGGACGACAAGCTTCCGTATGACACAAATAAATAATAATTATCGTGCTCGCGGTTATATACGATATAAGGCCCTTCTATCGCCATACCTGAACCGCCGACCAGCTTTTTGCCAAAGTCTTGGTCTTTTGCCCGGCCTGTAGCGGCGTCCAGTTCTTTTATGTATATTCCGCCAAAAAACGAGCCATAAACCATATATAACTTTTGTGTCTTGGGATCTTTGATAACATTGGGGTCAATCGCGTTAGGCCCTCCGCCGCCTGAAGATGTTAATACCATAGAATCATGATAGTAAGGACCCGTAACTTTATCGGATTTGGCAAGCCCGATATATGATCTTGAGCTACCCCATCTCGACATAGAATAATACAGCCAATACTTTCCGTCAGCGCCTTTTATCACATCGGGCGCCCAAACATCAGTATTGGGTTGCCCCGCATAAGTTTTGCCCTCTTGCAACTCGCTTGAATCAATCGCGCAAGGCAGCGTCTGCCAATGTATAAGGTCTTCGGACTTTCTGATCTGGACTTGCCGCGCGCCGAGCCCGTGAGTCGAAAATACATAAAATGTCCCGTCCTCGTCTTGAAAGATAGAAGGGTCATGCGCGGACATCTCTTGACATTCAAAATAGCTTTTGCCTAGTAATTTGTCAAAATCAACAAATTTTGGGTCTTGGGGATAAGTCATTGTTTGCTCCGTCCAATCATCGTCATTTTCGTTAGTATCTTGGGGCGCGCAAGCGAGCCCTAAAATTGACAACATCAATAATGATATTGTCAGCAAAAATATTAATATCTTTTTCATGCCAATTCCATATTCATATATAAAGCCATTCCGTCTGAAGACAAAGCCGAGACAGTCAAGCCTGAATCCCTTTCTTCTTGAAGCCATGCGGGCATGACCACGCCTTTGTATACGATATCATCAATGTTTAAAGTTATATAATAATCGCCTTTTAACTGCCATGTGCCCGACTTTGCCCCCGTTATCGTGCCGTCGCTGTTTAACTTGACAGGCGCTGATACCTGGTTGGATGTAGAAGAATTCAAGATTATCAGCTTGTAATTGCCGTCGCTTTTTTGCAATAATTCTTGGGCGCTGATAGGTCTTAGCCATTCGTTTGCGTATCTATTGGGATTGACGACTATATGGCCGTCTTCGTTAAACGCGTATTGAGATAGGTATAGATAATGGTAATTATTGCCCGAGCCTTGCCCCGTATTTTCAAAGTAATATGTTCTGCAGTGGTAAACCATCAAATTAACGCCGTTTTCCAATGTGTATAAGTCGTTGTGCCCGGGCGCGTTAAAGTCTATTTCATAGCCGTCCCATTGAAATGAACCCATGACTTTGTTGCCCGTGCTGTTAGCCCAATTGCCGGGCGTGGATTTTAACTGCTCGCCCGTAACATCCACATAGGGCCCCGTGATTTTTTCGGCTCTAGCCGCGCGTATATGGTATGACGAGGTGAGATCGCCATATGAAGCAAACAAATAATAATACGCTTTGGTTTCAAATTGTTTGGTTTGCGGATTATATACTTTTACATCGGGATGATAAGAAATGACAGGGCTTTCCATGCCGCCTGTCGCGCCCGCTATCCTTATTCCGTAATAGGGGTCTTTGCCGTCTGTTAAGTTATACTCGCCCGTATATTCGGGATTTTGGGCCCTTCTGCCTGTTTGATTGTCAAGCTCAATCATATGGATTCCCTTGCCAAACGAGCCATAAACCAACCACATTTGTTTTGTTCTGTCGTTTTCTTCAAAGATGACTTGCGCGTCAATGCAGTTGGGCGTGTTCCAGCCGGCAGGCGACTTGATAATTATACTGTCATGCTTATAAGGTCCCAAAATATTATCGGACTTGGCCAAGCCAATGCAGGACTTTGAGCCGCCAAAATATCCCGTCAACGAGTAATAAAGCCAAAACTTGCCGTCGTTGCCTTTTATAATATCGGGCGCCCAGAACGAAAATGCCCCGCTGTCGCTTGTGACTATTTGGCTTGATTCCTCAGGCGAAGTCTTGCACCATTCCCAAGCCTCTTGGAATTCACCCTCGCCCGCCAAATAATCCGAAGGCTGCATATCGTCAAAAGATATAGCCGTCTGCGCGTATCTCCAATGAAGCAAATCATCCGATACCCTTATTTGATATCCCGGACGCGTGCCGTTAATGTCGGTAGAAAAAGCGTAATATTTTCCGTCAACCTCAATAAAGCTGGGGTCGTGCGCGCCAAACTCCGTCCAATTGACATAGTCTTGCGTCCGCATGCCCAATTCGTTAAACTTAGGGTCTTTTGGATAAAAACCTTTTATGATAATTGTTATGGTTTCTTTTAGTTCTTCGCCCTTAAACAGCTTCAAAATATAAGTTCCTCCTTGTTTTGGAGTGACCAAAAACTTTTTGTTGCTCAGCTGTTTGAATTGGGCGATATTGTCGTCGCCCTTTACTATTGTCAAATCATAGCCTTTAGGATAGTCAATCTCTAAGGTGTAAGTTTGGTCCTCCCATATGGTCGCGGTTTTTTCGGATTTTATTACAAGATCAGTAACGCTACCGCCGTTGCCATTGCAGCCTGACAGGCTTAAAAAAGCCATAGGCATAAATATCGCCAGCAAATACGCTAATATTTTTTTCATATCTTTCCCTCCCCAAAAAGCTAAAAATTATTCTTTCACGCCTGACAGCATTACGGATTCTATAATCAATTTTTGGAACAACCCAAACACTATCAAAATAGGCAGCAACGCCAAAACAGAACCCGCCATAACAACCTGGGATTCGGCATGGATGCCGGCGTTGTATTTTGCCAAAGACACCGTCAATGGATACCAATCGCGCATTTGGGTAAAGAGCAACGGACCCAAATAATCATTCCATGTTCCCATAAAATTAAGCAATCCCTGCGCCACTATGGCCGGCATCGCTAAGGGAAGTATTATAGCCGCAAATATTTTGAAATAACTGGCGCCGTCTATCTTAGCCGATTCAATTAAGGAATCGGGCAGTCCGAATAAATACTGCATTACAAAGAATATAATCATCATGTTCCC
>JAAZDJ010000082.1 GCA_012512255.1 Clostridiales bacterium
CTTTTTACGTGTATAAATACGCCACCGGAATAACCTCCGCAATAGATATATCCCAAAGAATATTGGACGGCGAAAAAGGCATATTGGATAAATATATGAATTTCTTAAAGGCCGGCGGCTCAAAATCACCTTACGAGATTATGAAAGATTTGAATGTTGACCTTGCCGCGCCCGAGCCTTATAATAATGCTATGACTGTGTTTAAAAACACGGTGAAAGAATTGGAAAAATTATTATGAAAAAAATATTAGTTAGCTTCTTTATTATCGTCATAAGCCTTAGCTTTTTTGGTTGCGGCGAAATAGAATACACGCTTTCACAAAATTTTGATTACTCTGTGACCCAACAATACAAAATCTATTTGGATGAGGAGTATTTGGCGCAATACAATTATACCGCGGAACAATATACCGCGGAACAAATGAAAAGATTTTTGTTTGCGTTTTTTGGCTTATATAGCGGCAAAGCGTTTACTCAAACAGAGTTAACAAGAAATTCGCTTAGTTTTGGCGATGAGGAACAAGGTTTTAAATGTTATCTAAATTTTGACCAAGAAAATTCCATTATAACTTTTGATCAAACCTTTGAAGATCAGCAGGCTTACTATGATTTCTACGGCATTAGCGACGACGAACAAGACAAACCTTACTACCAAGTGGAAAAGGGATTTTTTTATTATAGATTAATCCAAAAGATGCAATCGCCCCTTTTGGTAGTAAAAGAAAAATGGCATGAGTTATATGACGGCGAATTGTATCCCGAAGCCGACGCCCAAGGCAAGTTGGATTTTGCCCAAATATTTATGCTCGGGCTGAAAGATTCGCAAGGCAATACGGTTTTTGCGGGCTTTAGGGAAACTTTTCACGAAATCCCCAAAGATGACGCCGACCAGATCCTTTACCGCTTTGTGTTGTCATACTCAAGAGGCAGATTGGAAAACTCGGCCCATAAAACTGAAAGGGATGAATATTACACATATTTAATTTGGGAACACAACAACGACACAATAGGCGAGGAGATAACTTTGGTTGTTCTTAAACCCAACAGCGTAGGCTGGAATGTTTTGGCGCTGGGCTTGACGGCTGTGTTTGCGGGTATTATGGTAGTGGTCGCTTTAATATCCAAAAAACACCGCCCCAAAATAGAGCCCATAATTCCGCCTCCGCCCAAAGCGCCGCCCTCGGTTTTTGGGGACGAATATAAATAAAATATTGCAGCTGATAGCTTGTTTAATAAAAGTCGCCCAAAATTTTTTAGCCAAGAAATTTTTTGGGCGATGAAAATTTTTTGGTCGCAAATTTTAAAAATTTAATATATTTTAAAAATTTAATATAAAAGTTTTTAAACAAAAAATTAAAATCCAAATCCGCCAAAAATTAATATTCTTTATGATATAATAAATAAAAATTGACTAAAAATTTTTTAGGGAGGGGATATGGCGACTCGCGCCAAGAATACAGACAAAAGGAGCGTTTTGGCCGCAACGCGCAGGATGCCGCATAATCTAGACGCCGAGCAGGCGGTTTTAGGCTGTATGCTGATTGACAACAACGCGGCGATTTATATTATCCAAGAGCTTAACAAAAATTGCTTTTACTCAGAAGCCCACCAGATAATCTTTGAGGCGATGGCAAATGTCCTGTCCCGTCCCGATGTCAATACCGCGTTGGATGTAATCACATTAACGGACGAGCTTGAGCGCATGGGGCAGTTGCAGCTTGCGGGCGGCGTCCAATACATAAGCGCTTTGGCGTCCATTGTGCCCACTTCGGCCAACTTCAAAAAGCATACTGAAATAGTAAAATCCAAAGCCATGCTAAGAAGGATTATTGAGACCTGTTCTTACGCGGTAGAACAGGCTTATGAAAACGAGGACGCCGAAAGGGTATTGGCAAACGCCGAAAGCGCTTTGTATGATATCAACAAAGAACAAGACAGAAACGAGCTTGTCAAGGTCAAAGAATTGACTATGCCTGTTTTGAAAAAGCTGGACGAGCTAAAAGACCCGGCATTCAGGTCGGGGATCCCTACGGGTTATGTCGGCATTGACAATATACTCAACGGCCTTCACCCTTCCGACCTTATACTGTTAGCGGCCCGGCCCGGCGTGGGCAAAACGGCGCTTGCCATGAATATAATGTCCAATATCGCTTTGAATGTGAACAGAAAAATAACAAACGGCCAAAAGCCCAAGCTTCATTGCGCGGTCTTTTCTTTGGAAATGTCCAAAGAACAGCTGATGCAAAGGCTTATTTGTTCCGTGGGCGAGGTTTCTATGACCAACGCGTCAAAAGGCGCTTTAAGCGCGGAAGAATGGACCAAGGTTTTCGCCGCGACCAAGCTTTTGGACAAATGCGAATTATATATTGACGATTCCTCTTACATACGCCCCCAAGATATTTTAAACAAGTGCCTAAGGATACGCAAAGAAAAGGGGCTGGATGTGGTGATGATTGACTACTTGCAGCTTATCACCCCTAACAAAGAGCGTTTTGACACGCGCGCCCAAGAGGTAGCGGATATCACCAGGTTTTTGAAAATAACGGCAAAAGAACTCAATGTGCCCATACTTCTTTTGAGCCAGCTATCCCGAAAGAGCGAAGAGCGCAAGAGCGCGCCCCAGCTTTCGGACCTAAGGGAATCGGGCGCTATTGAACAAGACGCCGATATCGTTATGTTTATACACCGCGTCAAAAAAGACGATGAAATCGTATCGTCTTCCGAGCCCCAAGAAATTGACCTTATCGTAGCCAAGCACCGAAACGGGCGCACGGGCAAGGCAAAACTTATTTATAAGGGCGAATATGTCAGATTTTATGACGCCTAAAAATAAGATGTAAGTAAAACGCTGGTTTGGTTACAATAAAAAAGTAAAATATCAAAACAGGAGAATAAATAAGTATGATAACGATAAGCAAAAAAAGTTTTCAAGGTTGGGAAAACTGCATAAGCGTTACCAACGGCGAAGTGGAAGTTATTGTCACGACCGATATCGGACCTAGGATAATAAGCTATACAATAGACGGCGGCAAAAATCATATGGCGGTGTTTCCTGAGACCGCGGGCAAGACAGGCGGGCAAGAGTTTGTAGGCTATGGCGGGCATAGGCTATGGCACGCGCCCGAAGACCCGATACGGACATATCAGCCCGACAACAATCTGGTAGAATTTCGTATTTTGGAAGACGGCATGATTTTGCGCGCCCCGATCGAACAAAAGACCCAACTATCCAAATCCATGCGAATTACTATGGACGAGGACGGAACGGTTTATGTGGACCATCGCATAACCAACCACGGCATGTTTGACGTGGAACTCGCGCTGTGGGGGCTTACAATGTTTGACACAGGCGGGTTGCTGGTCGTGCCCAATTCCAATCATGACACGGGTCTTGTGGCCAATAGAGCGGTAGCAATATGGCCGTATAGCTCAATGAACGATCCAAGAGTTTATTGGGGCAAAAAATATATTACCGTCAAACAAACAAACAAAAAAGAGGCGTTCAAAATCGGAACTACCTGCCATAGGGGCTGGGCGGCGTATTTTAACCATAACAACCTTGTGGTCAAGGAATTTCCTTTTTTTGAAAACGCGCTGTATCCAAACTTCAACTGCAACTTTGAAACCTACACCAATGACCGCTTTATTGAAATAGAATCTTTGACGCCTTTGCTTATAATACCGCCTCAAGAATACGAGGAATATACGGAAGTTTGGCATATATATAAGGACATTGCCCAGCCCAAAGGCGACGACGAAGAGGATATAGAACAAAAACTCAAAATTTTTACCGATGTTTATGAAGACGAAGATATATTTGAGTATGACGACGGCTGCTGCTGCGGCGAAGATTGGGAAGACTTTGACGATTGGGAACAAATAAATGAGTAAACAAAACAAACATCCCTTATAAATTAAGGGATGTTTTTTTGGTAAAAAAATCCTAAATAAAAATTTTTACGCAATATTATTGCAAAAAAATCAAAAAAATATTATATTTATAGAGTTTTTATCAAATATTTTTTGTTATAAGGAGTCGAAAAATGAGTTTTATTCTTTCCTCGGATTCTTGCTGCGATTGCTATAAAAGCGAACTAAAAAAACACAACATAAAATATATCCCCATGGCTTATATTATTGACGATGTTGAATATAGGGATCACTACGACAGCGATCAAGAGTATAAGGATTTTTACGAGATTTTAAGGTCGGGAAAAATGTCCAAAACCGCGCAATTATCGCCCTTTGAAACGGCCGAATATTTTGAAAAATTAATAAAAGAAGAAAAGGGCGACATTGTCCACATCGCTTTATCGGGCGGGCTTTCCAATACGGCCGCCAACGCCAAACTGGCCGCGAAAGAGGTAATGGAAAAATACCCCGACCGCAAAGTTTACGCCATTGACTCAAAAGCGGCGACCCAAGGCCAAAGATATGTGCTGGACGTGGCGCGCCAATTAAGAGACGAGGGTAAAAGCGCCCAAGAAACAGCTGAGCATTTAGAAAAAATTATTAACACGCTTCATCACTTTATATTCGCCAAAGATTTGTTTCATTTAAAAAGAGGCGGACGGATAAGCCCCGCTGTCGCTATGGTAGGCACTGTTTTGGGCATCCGCCCTATTATAATTATCAACCACAGAGGACAATTGGTTCCTTTTGACAAAGAACGGGGCATGGCCAAAACATTAAGATACGCTGTCAACGCGCTCAAAAAATACGGCAAAAAAGATGTATCCAAGGCCTATATCGCGCACGCCGATGATCTTGAGACCGCCCAAGAACTCCAAAATATGTTATTGGAAGAAAACTTGGTCAAAGAGGTAAAGATAGGTTACATAGGGCCGATTATAGGAACGCATACCGGGCCCGGAACGGTCGGGTTGGTTTTTGAAGGCGAAAAAAGAATAGAAATTGACCCCTAAAAAACAATTGGAAAATTTGTTACACATTTGTTTAAAAATTGTGTAATAAAGTCACCCAAAAGAGTTGACAAGAAATTGAATTGATATTATAATTTGGGTCGTAAGCTAGTTGGTATGGACATTAAAAAAATAGCTCATCATTTTCCCCCTTATCATATATATTTGAAGCGGCTTAGAAATAAGCCGCTTCGTCTTTTTCTTTTTAAAAAAATTTTTATTCAAAAGATATGCCTAATTTTATTTGCTTGCCTTTTGCTGGCAATACATCTGTTTTTTAAAGTTTTTGGGACTTGTTTTGAACAATTGATAAAAGCTGCGATAAAATGTTCTCATGCTGTCAAACCCCGCCTCAAAAGCCAATTCCACTATATTTTTTTGCGCGGAGTTTTCGTTCAATTGGGCGGCGACATATGTCGCCCTTAACATATTGATATAGGTTGAAAGGTTGCACGCAAAATATTGGTTAAAAATCTTGGAAAAATAATATTTGCTATAATTAAATTCTTCGGCCAAAGTTTCCAATGTAATTTTTGATTTGAAATTATTATTTAAATATTCCAAGACCTTTTGGGTTAATTGTTTGGGCGCAGGCACATTGGCGGTTTTTAACATCTTGCTTTCAATCAAATGCCCCAAAATTGTATAAATTATGCCTTTTACCAGCAAGAGGTTGCTTTTTTTATGCTCCATTAACTCTTTGAGCAATATCCAAATTTTTTCAATAAACTCTTGGTCTTTTATAAAACAGCTTTGATAATTAAGTTCGTTTGCCGCCTCAAAAAACCTTTCAAGAAAAAAGCCGGGATAATGCAAACAATAATTTTGCTGTCATCGGAGCGTAAAATATGGTGCACATCGTAGCTTGCGATAAAAGCCAAGCCTTTTTGCCCTCTTCTAAAAGCTTCGCTTTTGCCGTTGACAGTGATCACCATCTCGCCCGCTTCCAAAAGGGCAAGTTCTATGCATTGATGAAAATGCACGTCGCAATGGTCAAAATCGGCGTATTGTATGTAAAGGTCGTTGCCGCGATCTCTCAATAATTCATACATTGAATTGACCATTTCTTCTTTCATTTTCTCTCTCCCCCAAAACCAAAGGACGTCGGCTAAAAATCTTTTAAGAGCAATTTTTGGCTTAACTTTAAAATAATTGACATATATTTTTTGGTAAAGAAACTTTATAATCTTTATATACAATATTAATATATTTTAAATTGTTTTGTCAATAGGGAAATTTTATAATAATATTGGTAAATATATCAAAAAAATTGTAATATCTATTAAAATTATGATAATATTTTAATTATAAATCGCTTTATAAGATGCCTAAATTAACAATGGCGCTTCATGTTAGAACAAAAATTGGCAAAAAAATTAAAATCGTATAGCTATGAAAATTATTTTTTATAAGTTTGATTTTTAATAAAAAGGTATAGGGCAAAAAATTTTTGCCCTTTAGCCTTTTTAAAAAATATTATAAAAGGGGATAGCATGAAATTTACGGAAGGACTTTGGACGGTTAAGGAAAATTTTAATGCTGAATACGCGAGAGAAATCAGGGATATTAGAAAATCCCAAAACTTGCTGACTATGTATTGTCCGTTTAGAACCATTGAATTTCGTTACCATACGCTTAATTTGGGTCTTATTACCATAGAAGCGTATTCTCCGCTCCAAGATTGCATAAGCATAAGGCTAATCGGACACAAAGGCGGCAAGAGAAATATCAAAAAATTTGAATGGGAACTCAAAAATATAGACATCCGTATAAACGAAAACGGCGCGGAATTGACCTCGGGCAGCCTTACTATGCGCGCCCAAAAAAAGCCGTTTAATATATCGTTTTTTGCGGATGATAAAAAACTTACGGGCTACATGGACAAATCTTTGTCAATAATGACGGATAAACACACCAAAACCAGATACTTGGTCAACGGCTTGGAGCTTGATGTGGGCGAGTGCATCTACGGCGGCGGCGAGAGATTTACGCCCTTTATCAAGAACGGCCAGTCCATAGATATATGGAACGTAGACGGCGGAACGGCCAGCGATATGTCTTACAAAAATGTGCCGTTTTTTATGAGCAGCAAGGGCTATGGAATTTTTGTCAACACTCCCGACCTTGTCTCGTTTGAGATAGGAAGCGAGAAGGTAGAAGAAACTCAATTTTCGGTGGCCGATGAAGAGCTGGAATATGTAATTATATACGGCAAAACGCCCGCCGATATTTTGGACAAATACACCCAGCTAACCGGCAGACCCGCGTTGTTGCCGCCATGGTCGTATGGGCTTTGGCTGTCAACCTCGTTTACGACCAATTACGACGAAAAAACGGTTAATTTCTTTATAGACGAAATGCAAAGGCGTCAAATTCCTTTGAGCATATTCCATTTTGATTGTTTCTGGATGAAAGAGTTTGAATGGACCAGCTTGGTATGGGATAAGGATGCTTTTCCTGACCCTAAAGGCATGCTTGACAGGCTTCGCAAAAAAGGCCTAAAAATATGCGTTTGGATTAATCCCTATATAGCCCAAAAAACGCAGATGTTTGAAGAAGGCCTAAAAAACGGCTATTTCTTAAAGCGCGCTGACGGGCGGGTATATCAGCGCGACGAATGGCAAGCGGGCATGGCGATAGTGGACTTTACCAATCCACAGGCTTGCAAATGGTATTCGGACAAACTTGAGCAATTGATAGATATGGGCGTGGACGCCTTTAAGACCGATTTTGGCGAAAAAATTCCCGAAGACGCGGTTTATTATGACGGCTCGGACCCTAGGGCAATGCATAATTATTACAGTTATTTGTATAACGCCTGCGTGTTTGAATTATTGCAAAGGAAAAAAGGCATAAGCGAGGCCATAGTGTTTGCCAGAAGCGCTTGCGCCGGCGGGCAAAAATTTCCAGTCCATTGGGGCGGGGATTGCAATTCCACATATAATTCAATGGCCGAAAGCCTAAGAGGCGGACTGTCTTTGATGTGCAGCGGTTTTGGCTATTGGAGCCATGATATAGGCGGGTTTGAAAATAATTCGCCGCCCGATATATATAAAAGATGGGTCGCTTTCGGACTTTTATCGTCGCACAGCAGGCTGCACGGCTCGGGCTCTTATAGAGTGCCTTGGGACTATGACGAGGAAGCCTGCGATGTATTAAGGTTTTTCACCAATCTTAAATGCTCGCTGATGCCTTACATATATCAGGCGTCCATAATAACGCACCAAAAGGGCACGCCTATTATGCGCCCGATGTTTTTTGAGTTTGACGAGCCCACATGCAAATATTTGGATAGACAATACATGTTCGGCAAAAATATCTTGGTAGCGCCCGTGCTATCCAAAGATAATTGGTGCGAGTTTTATTTGCCCGAAGGCGAATGGGTCCATTACCTAAGCTGCGAAAGACTTCAAGGCGGCAAATGGTATAAAAAGCAGTATGACTTTTTCTCGCTGCCCATGTATGTTCGTCCCGATAGCATTATCCCAAAAGGCAGCGTCAATGACCGACCCGATTACGACTATATCGCCGATACGGTATATGAGATATTTAACCTTCAATCCCGCGCGGAATGCGTGGTAAGCTCTTATGACCAAAAACGGCAGGCCAAAGTAAGCGCGCAAAGAGATCAGAATGTTATCAATATAATAACCCAAGGCGATGTTAAATACATACTTCTCAACGGAATAACAAACGCCGAGGTCCAGGGCGCGCAGGCAAAGGCTTCGGAGCGCGGTTTGATGCTTGAGGCAAAGTCAAACAACATAAAGGTCGTTTTATAAAAGAAGGCTCTTTACAAAAACTTAACTATCTGCAATAATGGATTAAGAGGAATGCGATGTCCAAAAAAAATTTGTATTTAGGAGCGGCGTATTATCCCGAGGTTTATTATTTTGAAACGATTGACCAAGACATAGAATACATGAAAAAAGCCCGTCTTAATGTTATGAGGATGGGCGAGTTCGCTTGGAGCGTGTTTGAGCCTCAAGAGGGACAATATAATTTTGAATGGCTAAAAAAAGTAGTTGATAAGCTGTATCAAAACGGCATTTATAGTATCCTTTGCACTCCTTCCAATACGCCTCCTATATGGCTAACCAGAAAACATCCCGAAATTTTAAGGCGCGATGACGACGGCTCATACGCCGTTCACGGCGGGCGCGGGCACGGCTGCCCGAATAGCCCGATTTTTAACGAATATGTTAAAAAAATAGTCTCCAAGATGGCGCAATATTTTAAAGACCACGAGGCTGTAATAGGCTGGCAAATAGATAACGAAATTTATCCGTGGCGTCAGGGATGCCGTTGCAATTTTTGCATGAAGGAGTTTTATAAACATCTTGAGAATAAATATAAAACAATAGACAATCTCAACAGGCAAATGGCGCTTAGAATCTGGAGCATAGAATATGGCGCTTTTGACCAGATAGAATATCCCAAAATCAAAGAGTGGGGTTCCCATCCCGCTTTAACAACCGAATATATAGATTTCCAAATGCGCAGCAACGCTAACTTCATATCCCGCCAAGCCGATATATTAAGGGAAAACGGCGTCAAAGTTCCAATCGGAACGGACATGATGACATTTGCAAGCCAGGACCATTACATAACCAATCAAAACTTGGATGTGGCAATGATTAACCATTATCATTCCAAGGAAAATTTTTATGAATGCGCGTTTTGGATGGATTATATGGCCCGCCTAAAAGACAGGCCGTTTTGGAACACCGAGACAGCCACCACCGCCAACGGCGCAAACAGCGTCAATCCTAACTTTTATCCCGTAGGCTATAATTATATAAACACTTTGATTCCTTTCGCGTTCGGGGGCGAGATGAATTTGTATTGGCTGTTCAGGGCGCATTACGCTGGTCCCGAGCTTATGCATTCATCGGTTATAACATCCCAAGGCAAGCCCGTTCATGTTTTTGACGAGACCGTGCAAGCGGCGCAGACTTTGGAAAGATGCAAGCGATTTTTGACCGAGTTGGAGCTTGAAAAGGCCGAGTTTGCGATGAGTTTTTCAAGCAACGCCTATAATATCTTTGAAGGTCAAAAAGTGGCGGCGGGATTTAACTATACCGAAAATATTATAAATAAATGTTACTACCCTTTGTTAAAAGCAGGCATCGTGCCGGGCATCCATAATCCCAATAATTCTTTGAACGGCATAAAAGTATTATATTCGCCCTTTTTAATATCAATAGAAGAAGGCGATTTCGCTTTTAGGCTGATAGAATGGATTAAACAAGGCGGAATTTGGATAGCCGGACCGCTGACCGATATACGCAACCGCTATTACGCCAAGTATAGAAATTCTGTGTTCGGGTTTATAGAAGACCTTACGGGCATACAAAACCTTTATCAAATCCCGTCCACAAGCTTGGAAAACTCCATTGAGTTTGAAGACGGGACATTGTGCAAAACGAGTATTTGGAACGATGTCTTTTTGACCAGACCCGAGCATAAAGTTATCGCCCGCTATCATTCGCCCAGTCCGGCGATAGACCAAAAAGCCGCCATAGTCGGTTGCCAGGTAGGCAAAGGCGAAATAGTAGTAATGGGCGCAATGCCCGAGCAAGAGTATTTAATAGCCTTAATAAAAACCTATCTAAAAAAAGCCGATTGCATGCCCAAAATAAAGACCAGTTCCAATGTTTTGGCAATCAAAAGAAAAAACGGCGGCAGGACGGGCTATTGTATTGTTGAATTATTTTGCCAAAAAGGCGAAGTAAAACTAGACGGACAATATCTAGATGTGGAAAAATCAGCCAAAGTATCGGGAACAGTGGAGATAGAGCCTTACAGCTTTAGGTGTTTGGAGAAAATTGATTGATGAATAAAAGATTTGAAAAAAGTCTTTGGTTTAGGAACCTTAGGTTTGGCATGTTTATTCATTGGGGGCTTTACGCCGTTGCGGCAAAAGGCGAATGGATAAAAAGCCTCCAAAAAATCTCCGATGAAGATTATGATAAGTATTTTGGGATGTTTGACCCCGTTGATTTTGACGCGCATAATTGGGCAAAATGCGCCAAGGAAGCCGGAATGAAATACGCCGTATTGACGGCAAAACACCATGACGGTTTTTGCTTGTTTGACAGCAAATTCACCGACTACAAAATAACCAATACCAAGCTCAAAAAAGATGTAGTCAAAGAATTTTTAAACGCGTTCAGGGTCCAAGGCCTGAAAGTGGGGCTGTATTATTCTTTATTGGATTGGCGTCACGAGCATTATCCCGCATATAAAGACCCGTTTCACCCCATGCGCGACAACCCAAAATACGACACGCCGAGGGATTTTTCCAAATATTTGGATTATATGCACGCCCAAGTTAAAGAGCTTGTCAGCAACTACTGCACGATTGACCTAATGTGGCTTGATTTTTCTTATGGCAAATACAGGGGCGAGTATTGGCGGGCAAGCGAGCTGGTAAAGATGATTTATTCTTACCAGCCTGAGATTTTGATAAACAGCAGGCTTGACGCCTCGGGGGAAAACTTAGGCGGCATTATGGGCCAAAACCCCCAGGTTTTTAGCGGCGACTTTGCCTGTCCCGAACAGCTTATGCCGCCTCAGGCGCTCAAAAACGAGGCAGGCGAGCATGTGCCTTGGGAAATTTGCGTGTCAATGAACGAAAGCTGGGGATACAACGCGGCGGACAAAAACTATAAAAGCGCCGATTTATTAATAAAAAAATTGACCGAAGCGGTTTCCAAAGGCGGCAATATGATACTCAATGTCGGGCCGGACGCAAGAGGCAATATTTCGCAAGAGTGCGTAGAAATTCTGCGCAAAATAGGCGCATGGCTTAAAATTTACGGCGACAGCATATACGGCTGCGCAGACAGCGGCTTGCCCAAGCCCGAATGGGGCAGATACACCAAAAAAGACAATATTATCTTCGCGCATGTCTACGAACGCCCCATAGGTCCGCTTTTATTGCCGTCAATAGATAGAAAAGATATCCAAAGAATTACCATGCTTGACGATTTTAGCGAGCTTAATATTATGACCGAATGGGTGGCGGCCAATTATCCGCAATATACTTTTGTGGACATAGCGCCGTCTAAATACAAGGATATAACCGTTTTAAAAATAGAACTAAAAAATTAAAGCGGGGAAAAAGCAATGAAATATCTTATAGGCATTGACATAGGCACAAGCGGGACAAAGACCGTTTTGTTTGACCAGTTTGGCGAAATTGTGGCTTCGTCGCTGTTCGGATATGAGCTTATACAGCCCAGAAACGGCTGGGCGGAGCAAGACCCGCTCCAATGGTGGAACGCGACAGTTTTGGGCATAAGAGACGCGCTTAACCAAAGCAAGATAAACCCGCAAGATATCGCGGGAATAGGGCTTTCGGGGCAGATGCACGGGCTTGTTATGCTGGACAGTTCAAAAAACCTGTTAAGGAACTCTATAATTTGGTGCGACGGCCGAAGCGACTTGCAAGCCAAAAAAATAGCCGAAAAATGCGGCGACAAGATTATAGAAATTACGGCAAATCCCGCCATGCCCGCGTTCACGGCCGCAAAATTATTATGGGTCAAAGACAACGAGCCCGATATTTACAGCCAATGCGCGCATATATTATTGCCCAAAGACTATATCAGGTTCAAATTGACGGGCGTTTTGGCCACCGAGGTAAGCGACGCAAGCGGCATGCAGCTTTTGGATGTGCCCAAGAGGACATGGTCGGGCGAGCTTTGCGAAATTTTAAGGATTGACGCCAAGATTTTGCCCGAGGTTTATGAAAGCTCATACATAAGCGGCTATGTTAACGCCCAAGCGGCAGAAGAGACAGGGCTTTATAAAGGCACGCCCGTGGCGGGCGGCGCGGGCGATCAGGCGGCAAGCGCCGTGGGCAACGGGATTATAGAACAAGGCAAAGTATCGGATACTTTGGGGTCTAGCGGCGTGGTATTTGCGCACACCCAAGAGCCGTTGATTGACAAATTGGGCAGAGTGCATACTTTTTGTCACGCTGTGGAAGGGCAATGGCATGTTATGGGCGTGACGCAAGGCGCGGGCTTAAGCCTAAAATGGTTTAAGGATAATTTTTATCAAGCCGAGGCAAAACAAGCTGCGGAACAAAATCTTAATATATACGACATTATTATGGACCAAGTCCAAAAAATCAAGATAGGCGCGGACAATCTTATTTTTTTGCCTTATTTGATGGGCGAGCGCACGCCGCATCTGGACACGAATGCGCGAGGCGTGTTTTTTGGCATAAGCGCGATTCATACCAAGGCGCATTTTGCGCGGGCGGTCGTAGAAGGCATAACTTATAGCCAAAGAGATTGTCTTAATATATTGATTGACATGGGCGTCAAGCCCGAATACATCGTGGCGGGCGGCGGCGGCGCTAAGAGCGCGTATTGGCGGCAAATGCTCGCCGACAATTTTAAGCGCGATGTTTATACCTTGCAGCAAGACGCAGGCGGATGTTTGGGCGCTGCCATTTTGTCAGGCGTAGGAACGGGGTTATATAGAGATGTCAAAACCGCCTGCGAAAGCATATTAAAACTTGAAAACAAAACGACCCCTGACATGGCAGCTTCCCAAATATACGACCAATATTATCAGGTTTACCAATCATTGTATGGCGATTTAAAACATAGATTTAAAATTTTAAGCGAGGTTGTTTGATATGAGAGAATTTTTTAAAGACATCCCCAAAATCAAATACGAGGGCAAAGACAGCAAAAACCCTTTGAGTTTTAAGTTTTATGAGCCCGACAGGGTGGTAAGGGGCAAGACAATGCGCGAGCATTTGAAATTTGCCATGAGTTATTGGCATACGCTGTGCGGCCAAGGGATAGATATGTTTGGCGCTGCTTCCATGGACAAAAGTTTTGGCGGGACTAATCCTATGGAAATAGCCAAGCTAAAAGCATACGCCGCGTTTGAGATTTTGGACAAATTAGATATTGACTTTTATTGTTTTCATGATCGCGATGTAGCGCCCGAAGGCGACACCTTGGCTGAAACCAACAAAAACCTAAAGGAAATAGTCAAATTGCTAAAACAGCTTCAGCAAGATTATAACAAAAAATTATTATGGGGCACGGCAAAGCTGTTTGAACATCCCCGATATATGAACGGCGCGGCGACTTCGCCTTCGGCAGATGTGTTTTGTTACGCGGCCGCCCAAGTCAAAGAGGCGCTGGACGCCACTATGGAGCTGTCGGGCGACGGCTATGTCTTTTGGGGCGGAAGGGAAGGCTATGAAACCTTGCTCAACACCAATATGAAACTGGAGCTTGACAATTTGGCCAGGTTTTTGCGAATGGCCGTGGATTACGCCAAGAGCATAGGCTTTGAGGGCGATTTTTATATAGAGCCCAAGCCGAAAGAGCCCACAAAACACCAATATGATTTTGACGCCGCCACCGTCATTGGATTTTTGAAATCTTACGGGCTTGACAACTATTTTAAGCTAAACATAGAAGCCAACCACGCGACCTTGGCGGGACATACTTTTCAGCACGAGTTAAGGATGGCCATAGACAACAAAATGTTCGGCTCTATTGACGCCAACCAAGGCGACGCTTTGCTGGGCTGGGACACCGACCAATTCCCCACGGATGTATATCAAACTACTCTTTGTATGTATGAAGTCCTCTCGGCAGGCGGCTTTACCAAAGGCGGGCTTAACTTTGACGCAAAGGCGCGCAGAAGTTCCAACACATTCAAAGACATATTTATCTCGCATATAGCGGGCATGGACGCCTTCGCTATAGGGCTTATCGCCGCGGACAAAATCATATCGGACGGGCGCATAGATAGTTTTGTCGCCCAAAGATACCAAAGTTTTACGACAGGCATAGGCAAAAAGATAGTGGAAGGCAAAACCAGCTTAAAAGAGCTTGCCGAAATCGCTTTGACTTTGGACGAGATTAAAGTAGAAAGCGGCGGCCAAGAATATCTTGAGAGCGTCATCAACCAAATACTGTTTTCATAAAAAAACTAAAGAAAAAAAACCAAAGCAAAAAGGACAGCCAACATCAAAAAAACGCTGTCCTTTTGCATATTATAAGGGGGAAAATGATGAGCAATTTGATTATTGCCCAATCCTCAAAAATTATACGCCATAAAGCGTTATTTATTGTTTTGCGAATAAAATTCGGGCGTTTTTAAGATGCCTCTTTTTACCAAAGGCCTCAAAGCGAAATATAGCGGGACGCCTATCCCTATGACCGCGCCCGCTTGACCCGCCAGCACGGTCGCCACGCAAAGCCAATAACCAATCTCTTCGCCGACCAACAAAAGTATTATAGGGACTGTAAAAGCGTTTATAACGACAGGCGGGACAACGCCCAGCCAAATTTTTTTGGAATATCTTGTCAAAATAGCGGCAACCAAAGTCGCCAAAGAGCCCAAAATCATATCAATAGGCCCGTACATATATGCGTTTGCCAAAAAACAACCCACAGCCAGCCCCGGTATCGCCTCCACAAAAAACAACGGCAATATGGTAAGGGCCTCCGAGACCCTGAACTGAATAGGGCCGTATGATATCGGCTGGAGCAAAATAGTAAGCCCCGCGTATAAAGCGGCGATTATCGCGCCCCTGACTATTTGGATGGTCACAATTTTTTTCATTAATCAAAGTTTACTAAATTTTTTCGGTTATGACAATATTTTTCGCGCTTTGACGTTATCGTTAAAATATTATTTTTTTTAAAAATCATAATTATAATAAACATATAATAGGTATTTTATGATATAATACACAAAAAAAGGCGGCAAGCAATGGCAATAAGCGAAAAGCATATAATTGAAACGCTAAGGGTTATGGAGCGAATGGGCGTGTTCTTGGCATCGGGCAACAACCCGCCTAATTTAATGACTTTGGGATGGGGCGCGATAGGCTATATTTGGAACAAGCCCGTGATAATCACGCCCGTAAGATACACGAGATACACTTATGACTTGATAGAAAAATACCATGAATTCGCCATATCCGTTCCCCGAAAAGACCTTTCGGACGCTTTGCTTAGGTGCAGTCAAATCACGGGACGCAATACCGACAAGTTCAAAGAATTGCACCTGCATCCCACGCGCGCGAAATTAATAGACACATATATTGTGGCTGATTGCGGTCTGCATTTGGAATGCAAAGTTTTGTATAAGGGCGGCATGGAGGGCTTTAATTTGATTGACCAAAATATCAAAAGCCAATTCTATGAGAGCAAAAATTTCCATACTATGTTTTTTAGCGAGATTGTAGCGGCATATGAGACTATTTAATTGTTTTTAAGAAAATTTTTTATTTAAGGATGTTATTATGTTTTCCATATGGGTCAGGACGCTGAAAGAAGACAAACTTCAAAAAAACGCCATCATAAATTTTGGGCAAAAATTTAAAAAGGGCGACTTTTTTGATTATGTGTCTAAGATTTGCAACGAGCTTGACATTCCCACGCCTGTGATTTTATCAAAGCATGTTAACCATTTCGCGTCTTTTAACAACACCCATTTTACCAAAGAAGATTTTGTTGAGCCGATAGATTTTGACAGATTGGTTTTGGAGTTTTGCAAAGAAGACGGCCAAAATAATTAATTTTTAAGGCTTTAGAGTTTTTTAAAAATTATAAATTGATTTTAGTAATTTAAGTTTTTTTCAAAAGTCTTAGCGGTTTTTAGTTATAAAATTATATTTCGGCGTATAAATATTTATGCGTTTACTTTTTTTGCGCTGTATGTTAAAATAATGCAAAAATAAATAAGTAAAACAATAAGGAAAAACCCATGAAAAAAAGTCTTGCTTACAAAATAATAGAATCCCATTTGGTTGAAGGACAGATGAAGTTCGGCGAGGAAATCGCCATCAAAATAGACCAAACGCTTACTCAGGACTCAACGGGCACTATGGCGTATTTGCAGCTTGAGGCCATGGGCATTGACAAGGTAAAGACCAAAAGGTCAGTCGCGTATATCGACCACAATACATTGCAAACAGGTTTTGAAAACGCCGACGACCATGCCTATATAACAAGCGTGGCGCTGTCCCACGGAGTGTATGTTTCCAAACCCGGCAACGGCATTTGCCATCAGGTCCACCTAGAGCGCTTTGCCGTTCCAGGAATGACGCTTTTGGGCTCGGATTCGCACACGCCCACGGCGGGCGGCATAGGCATGCTTGCCATAGGCGCGGGCGGCTTGGATGTGGCCGTGGCGATGGGCGGCGGCGCCTATCACCTTTTAATGCCCGAAATTATTAATATTGAGCTTAAAGGCCAGCTTGTCAATAACACATCCGCCAAAGATGTAATCCTAGAAGTATTGAGGATTTTAAGCGTAAAAGGCGGAGTGGGCAAGATTATAGAATACAGCGGCGAGGGTGTGCAGACTTTGAGCGTGCCCGAGCGCGCCACAATAACCAATATGGGCGCGGAGTTGGGCGCGACCACTAGCATATTCCCGTCCGACCATATAACCAAGCGCTTTTTGACCGCGCAAGGCAGGGGACAAGATTTTGTAGAGCTAAAAGCCGACGAGGGCGCGCATTACGACCATAAGATTGTGATAGATTTGTCCAAGCTGGAGCCCTTGGCGGCTTGCCCGCATTCGCCCGATAACATAAAAAAGGTCAGCGAGCTAAAGGACATCAAGGTTGACCAAGTATGCATAGGCAGCTGCACCAACTCTTCATATTTGGATTTGATGAGAGTGGCGGCAATCCTAAAGGGCAAAACAATAGCGCCCCATATCAGCCTTACCATAAGCCCGGGCAGCAAGCAGGTTTTGAGCATGCTGGCGCAAAACGGCGCGTTGTATGATATGATAAACGCGGGCGCCAGAATATTGGAAAGCGCTTGCGGGCCGTGCATAGGAATGGGACAAGCGCCCAAGACCAACGCCGTATCGGCGCGCACCTTTAACAGAAACTTTTACGGGCGAAGCGGAACAAAGACCGCCCAAGTTTATTTGGTAAGCGCTGAGACCGCGGCTTTGACCGCGCTACACGGGCATTTTGTGTCGCCCAAGGATTATTTTAATGAAACCATAAAAATAGAAATGCCCGAAAAGTTTTTGATAAACGACAACCTAATACTTAAGCCCGAAGATTTTCCCGATATTGAGATAGTAAGAGGCCCTAACATCAAGCCTTTTCCTGTTAACGCCAAACTTGCCGACATTGTATCGGGCAAAGTATTGCTGAAAATGGAAGACAACATAACCACGGACCATATTATGCCCTCGGACGCCAAGCTCTTGCCGTTTAGGTCCAATATACCGTATTTGTCCGATTATTGCCTTACGCCCATAGACAGCGAATTTCCCCAAAGAGCCAAAAAAGAAGGCAACGGATTTTTGGTAGCGGGCAACAACTACGGTCAAGGCTCTTCCCGAGAGCATGCCGCCCTGGTCCCTTTGTATTTGGGGATAAAGGGCGTTTTGGCTTTGTCGTTTGCCAGAATCCATAGGGATAACCTAATCAACAACGGCATCTTGCCTTTGGAGATAATAGACCCGCAGGATTATAAAGACTTGTCGCAAGACGACGAGTTAGTCATAGAAAACGCGCCCCAGCAGGTTTTAAGCGGCAAGGTCGCGGTAAAAAACATTACCAAAAACAAAATTATAAAGGCCGCGCTTAATATAAGCGAGCGCGCCAAGAAAATTCTGGTCGCGGGCGGACTGTTAAACAGCGTCAAAAACCTATAAAAAACAATCACCAAAAAGCGTATCGGATTATAAAATATTGATAAGGCAAAAAATCCCAAAAAGAGCTTTTTTAAAAAAAAGCAAAGGAGAAAATAAAATGACCAAGTTAGAACGAGAAATTTTAAAAATTCTTACGGACGACGCAAGACATACGCCCAAAGAAATAGCCGTCATGCTGGGCGTGGAAGAACAAAAGGTAAAAGACACCATAAAAGAGCTTGAGACAAAGGGCATTATAGTGAAATATACCGCTATTATTAATGAGGAAAAAATGGGCAAAGACTTGGTTGAAGCGTTTATAGAAGTCAAAGTCAGCCCCCAGCACAATCGCGGCTTTGACGCCATTGCCGAGGAAATTTATCAATTTGAAGAAGTCAAAAGCTTGTATCTTGTGAGCGGGGCTTATGACTTGGCCGTTATAGTAGAAGGCAAAACCTTAAAAGAAGTAGCCATGTTTGTATCCCAAAAACTATCCACTTTGGAAAGAGTCATAAGCACGGCCACGCATTTTATCCTCAAAAAATACAAAGACGGCGGCGTGCTTTTGAACGGACACTTAAACAAGAGGCTGCCTGTCTATGTTTGATTTTGAAAGCCGATTAAGCACAAGGGTCAAAAAACTTCGTTCAAGCGGAATAAGAAAGTTTTTTGACCTAATCAACGAATATCCCAACGCGATATCTTTAGGCGTGGGCGAGCCCGATTTTATCACGCCGTGGACAATAAGAGACGCCGCTATCAAGAGCATCCAAAAAGGCTATACCCAATACACTTCCAATTGGGGTTTGCTTGAGCTAAGGGAGCAAATATCAGCGTATTTGGATAGCTTTTATGGGCTAAAATACAATCCCGCGGACGAAATTATGGTTACCGTGGGCGCGAGCGAAGCCATAGATTTGGCGCTAAGGGCCGTTGTCTCGCCGGGCGACGAGGTATTGATACCCGAGCCGTCCTATGTGTCCTATCATCCGTGCGTGACATTGTGCGACGGCGTGCCTGTGTCCGTCAAAACCGAACTAAAAGACGACTTTAAACTCACGCCCCAAAATATCCTAAACGCCCTAACCCCCAAAACCAAAGCCATAATCATTCCGTATCCCAATAACCCCACGGGCGCTTTTATGAATAAGGACGACCTCAAAAAAATAATCCCTATTATTTTAGAGCATGACTTGATAGTTATCTCGGACGAAATATATAGCTTTTTGACTTACGGCGCGGAGCATGTCAGCATCGCTTCTTTGAACGGAATGAGAGAAAGGACGCTGGTTATCAACGGCTTTTCCAAAGCTTTTGCAATGACAGGCTGGAGATTGGGATTTTTGGCCGCGCCCAAAGAGGCTATTAAGCACATTATAAAAATACACCAATACACAATAATGTGCGCGCCCACGTTTTCTCAATACGCGGCGGTTACGGCGCTAAAAAACGGCGCGGCGGACAATTGGTCGGACATTTTGTCAATGAAACAAGATTACGACAAAAGACGGAGATTTATTATACATAGATTTAATCAAATGGGCCTAAAATGCTTTGAGCCGCGCGGCGCGTTTTATTCATTCCCTAATGTGGAGATTACGGGAATGGATGGGGACGAATTCGCCCAAAGATTATTGGAAGAAAAACAGGTAGCCGTGATTCCGGGGTCTGTTTTCGGCGAGTTCGGCAAATATCATGTAAGAGCTTGTTACGCTACGGCGCTAAAAAGCCTTAACGAAGCCCTAAACCGCATAGAAGAATTTGTCCAAGAACATAAAAAGTAATACATTTTGCGTTCTTTTAGGCATATAATTATGTATCGGCTTTTGGATAAGGCGCTGTATGCATATTTTTATAGTATTTTAGTCAAGTTAACAAACACAAGAAGCAAAATACAAAAAATTAAGGGTGTCTTAGATAAGATTGACTTTACCCAAAGCATAATATATAATAATTCAATTAAATAACACTATTATTTGGATGTAAAGGAGCTTAAAACATGCCGCAAGAAATTACCGCCGAAGGCAAGAAAAAGCTTGAAGAGAGATTAAGCTATTTGAAAAATGTCGCAAGACGCGAAGTCGCCGAGCGCATCAAAGAGGCCAGAGAATTCGGCGATATCAGCGAAAACGCGGAATATGACGCCGCAAAAGAAGAGCAAGCGATGATTGAGGGGGAAATTTTTGAAATTGAGGCCAAACTTCGCACAGCCATTGTCATTGAAGACGGAAAGCACGATATTGACACCGTGGGCGTAGGCAGCACGGTGAAGATTTTGGACATGGATACGAACGAGACTTTTACTTATAAGATAGTCGGCACTGTTGAGAGCGACCCCGACCAAAACAAGTTGAGCAAAGAATCGCCCGTGGGCAAAGCGCTTTTGGGCCATAAGAAAAACGATATAGTGGAAGTTACCGTGCCCTCGGGAAAAATCAAGTTTAAGATTTTGAAAATCAGTTAATCTAGGTTAAAGGATATAAAAGGATATAGTATGTCAAACGATCTACAAACGCAAGCAACCCAAGACCAAAACGAGATTTATCTACAAAGAAAGGAAAAGCTGCAGGCGCTTATCAAAGAGGGAAAAAACCCCTTTGAGAAAACGCGGTTTGACAAGACGCATTATTCTTTGGATATTATCAAGCGTTTTGAAGAGCTTGAAGGCCAAGAGGTCAAGGTTGCCGGCCGTATGATTACTAGACGGATTATGGGCAAGGCAAGCTTTGCGCATTTGCAGGACAATTTGGGCAAAATCCAAATCTATATCCGTGCCGATACGCCCGATATTGACTATAACGAGTTCAAAAAATGGGACATAGGCGATATTTTGGGCGTTTGCGGAAAAGTGTTTAAGACCCAAAAAGGCGAAATAAGCGTCCATGCCGAAAAGATAGAGCTTCTGAGCAAGTCCCTATTGCCCTTGCCCGAGAAATATCACGGGCTTAGGGATACCGACCTTCGTTACCGCCAAAGATATTTGGACTTGATTGCCAATCCGGAAGTCAAAGAGGCGTTCGTGACAAGAAGCAAGATAATTACGGCAATCAGGCAGTATCTGGACTTAGAAGGATTTTTGGAAGTGGAAACGCCCATACTAAACACAATAGTGGGCGGGGCTAACGCGCGGCCTTTTGAGACTTACCACAACACGCTGGGGCTTAAGATGTATATGCGCATCGCGCCCGAACTATATCTAAAAAGGCTAATCGTGGGCGGGTTAGAAAAGGTATACGAGCTTGGCAGGATGTTTCGCAACGAAGGCATGAGCGTCAAGCACAATCCCGAGTTTACCATGGTTGAATTATATGCCGCGTATAAAGATTACAACGATATGATGGCGTTGACAGAAAATATATATAGCTATGTTTTGGACAAGCTGGGTTTTGACAAAACAATAACTTACAACGGCGAGCAAATCAATCTTGCGACGCCGTTTAGAAGGCTGTCCATGATTGACGCCGTAAAAGAATATGTCGGAATTGATTTTTCCAAAACCGACGATATAAAAAAATTAAACCAAGAGGTCCAAGCCAAAGGCGTCCAAACCGAAGCCGATACTTGGGGCGGCTTGCTGTATGACGCTTTTGACCAGCTGGTAGAGGCTTGCCTTATACAGCCTGTATTTATTATTGATTATCCCGTAGAAGTGTCGCCTCTTGCCAAGAAAAAGCCGACTGATCCAAGACTAACCGAGCGGTTTGAGCTGTTTATTTGCGGCAGGGAAATGGCCAACGCTTACAGCGAGCTTAACGACCCTATAGACCAAAGAACAAGGTTTTTGGAACAAGCCCAAAAGAGAATAGAAGGCGATGAGGAAGCGCATATGAACGACGAGGATTTTGTGACGGCGCTTGAATACGGAATGCCGCCCACGGGCGGATTGGGCATAGGAATAGACAGGCTTGTTATGCTTTTGACCGACAGCCCGTCAATAAGGGATGTTATTTTATTTCCGACAATGAAACCCAAAAAAGAATGATGGATAACAAAATCACCAAGGAAAGACTTAATAACCATTTGGAATATGATTGGTTTAAATATATTTTGTTCATTTTAGCCGCTATATTTTTATGGGTTTTTATTTATTCCGTTCTGGATAAAGCCAAAGACTACCAAAAACTTGATATTTTTGTTACCGTCCCGTTTTCCGACGAAAAAGCGCAAGAATTTGAAACCGATTTTATTAAGTATCTCAACAGCTTGGGCGACGACACTATAAAAGAAGTTAATTTTATTTATCATAATTATTACGACCAAAACACCATTCACGCTATTTTAGCGACCTCCTTTGCCACATACGACCTTGTGATCGCCCAAGAAGACGCTTTTAGGTATCTTGCGGCAAGCGGCAGGCTTGTGAGTTTTGATTTTGAGTATGATTTTGTCTCAGACCAAAGACAAATAAAGGGCAGCGTCTTTGACGGCTTTGTCGTAAAGGAAGGCGGCGAGCAAATCGCGATAAGCCCTTATCTTAACAGCGGCGATTTTTCGGCGTATTATGTGTTTGACCAAGCCCAAAAAGACAAACTAGAGCAAGAGTATGAAGAGCTTGAAGCGCCCGACCACATCTTTGACAAAAAATTTGGCATAGAGCTCAACGCTTTAGGGCACGATATTTTATTGGACTATGAAGAAATTATCCAAGACGGACAGCCCACAGGCGAATATATAAAATATTATATGGGCGTTATTAATCCTAACCTTTCCCGATCTGCAGGCGGCGGCAACAAGGGCGTGTTTAACGCGCAAACGCAATCCATTGAGTTAAAACATGCTTGGGACGCCATTATATTCCTCAAAGAAAACAAAGAAGCTTACGCATTATAGACCAAAAGGATTTTTTACAAATGAACATTTATGAGTTGCTAAGGCAATACGCCCAAAAAAATCCCGCAAGATTTCACACCCCCGGACACAAAGGATTATTGGACGCGTACGACATTACCGAATTGGACTTGATAGATTACGGCAGTGCCACTTCTTATCTTGCCGCGGCCGAAAGAAAAACCGCGCAATATTATGAGGCGAAATACTCCCATTATCTTATAAGCGGCGCCACAAGCGGCATAATAACATTGATTTCGGCTCTGTCTAAGGGCAGGATAATTGTGGCTAGGGCTTCGCATAAGTCAATTTTTAACGGATGCTTGCTGTCGGGCGTAGAGCCTTTGATAATAGAAAACGAAATAAAAGACGATATCGCTTTGCCCCTTAGCCCCAAATTAATAGAAAAAGCGCTTCTAGCCAATCCCGATGTAAAGGCGGTTTTTTTGACCGCGCCCAATTATTACGGCATTAACACGGACTTAAAGGCAATCAAAGAGATTATAGGCGACAGGTATCTTTTGGTGGACGCGGCGCACGGCGCGCATTTTGGCGCTGTGGCAGAATTGCCGCCCAACGCCACGCAATACGCCGATGCGTGCGTTTTGAGCGCCCACAAAACGTTGCCCGCTTTTACCCAAACGGCGTATTTGAATGTCAACAACGAAAAATTAGAAAGCGCGGTAAGGCGTATTTTGTCGTTAAGTATGACCACGAGCCCGTCGTTTTTGTTTTGGGCGGGACTTGAATACGCTACCGAATATTTAATGGACAACGCCGAGCATTATAACACCTTAAAAAAGGCTATAGAGCGTTATTTACCTTTTAGAATGCCAAACGACGATTTTACGCGCATAGTCATTGACCTAAAGCCTTATAACATAAACGGCGCTCAAGCTAACAAGTTTTTGCAAAGATATCATAATGTCTATTGCGAATTCGGCAACCAAAGATATATAGTCTTTATAATCTCAATTGTGGACACCGAAGAGACCGTAAAAAAATTAGGTTTGGCTTTGCAAGATCTGTTTGAAAAAGCCAAAGACCTTCCTCCTTACGATTATAGCCAAAGGGTTTCTATTAAGCCGGCAAGAGCCCTAAGCTTTATTGACGCGGCTATTAAAGACGCCGAATATGTGCGTCTTAACGAAAGCGAGGGCAGGATAAGCGCGGTAGAGGCGGGGCTTTTTCCGCCTTGCTTGCCCGTAATAACAAGAGGCGAGATTATCACAAAAGAGATTATTGAGGTATTGTCGTCCAATAACACCTTCGGGCTTAACAACGGCAAGATTTTGGTGTTAAAATAATAGATTTTATGTTAAAATTTTAAAAAAGAGTATGCTTGCCCAGTTTTCTTAAAAAATTTTTCTTGGAAAACAAATGAAAGCAAAATTTATCACAATAGAGGGCTGCGACGGCAGCGGCAAGTCCACGCAAAAAAGGCTTTTGCTGCAATATTTAAAAAGCCGCAATATTGAGGCGGTGGATACCCGCGAGCCCGGCGGCACGCCTGAAGCCGAAAAAATCCGCGAGCTTATTTTGGACACAAGCCTGTCTAAGATGTCGGGCGTTACCGAGCTATTGCTGTATACCGCTTCCAGAGTGGAGCATGTGCAAGGGCTAATTTTGCCGTCTTTAAAGGCGGGCAAATTTGTGGTCTGCGACAGGTTTATAGATTCTACGCTAGCCTATCAGGGTTATGCGAGGGGCTTGGGCGTTGACTTTGTCAAGGCGATTTTTGAGCTTACCACGCCCAATTGCTGGCCCGATGCGACTATTTTTTTGGATGTTTCGCCCCATATCGCTTTTTTAAGGAAGGGCGGCCGGGACGCGCGCGACCGTATGGAAAACGAAGCCCTTAGCTTTCACCAAAAAGTTTATCAAGGGTTTTTAAACCTAAAAGAACAATACAAAGACCGCATAATCAGCATAGACGCCTCGGGCGAAAAAGAGCAAACATCAGCCTTAATAATAAAGGCGCTTATGGATAGGGGCGTTTTTTAGGCGAATATTTTTGGGATTGATTTGGCGTTTTGGTTTGGTGTATAATATGATTGTCCAAAAAAGCTTATAAGAGGGAAAATAATGAAATTGATTATCGCTGTTGTCAACAAAAGCGACGCCAAATTATTAATCAAATCGCTTTTAAAAGGCGGTTTTTCGGTTACCAAGATGTCCTCAACGGGCGGTTTTTTGAAAGTCGGCACAAACACGTTGCTGATAGGGACTCAATCCGAAAGAGCCGACCAAGCGATAGAAATAATCAAAAACACTTGCAAACAGCACAAATACGACACCAGCAAAGTAATCCGCGAATACCGCAGCGCGATTGAAAACGACAGCAAGGAAATAGTTGTCGGAGGAGCGACGATCTTTGTTGTTGAAACCGAAAAAATAATCAAAGTTTGAATAAATGATAAAATATCAAAATCTATTCCAAAAAACGCGAGTTTATAAAACAATAGACAACGACCTAAAGCTTGATAATCTATCCCATAGTTATCTAATAATTACCGACGATAACGAGGTAAAACATAATTTAAGCGCGTTTTTGCTTGCGCGTATTTTTTGCGCCCAAGGCATCAGCCCTTGCGGGGGATGCCCTTCTTGCCAAAAAGTAATTTCCAAGACGCATACGGACATCCATTATTACGAGGGCAAAATTACGGTAGAAGATATCGCCAAAATAATAGGGCAAAGCGCCCTAAAGCCTTACAGCGCCGATAAAAACGTATTTGTCATCTATGACCTGCAAGATATGAACATACCCGCCCAAAACAAGCTTCTTAAAACTTTGGAAGAGCCCCAAAAAGGCGTCGTGTTCTTAATGTTCGCGGCTGACGCGTCTATGGTCTTGCCCACCGTTTTGTCCCGCTCGCAGGTTTTTTATTTTGAAAAATTCAGCGCGATAGATATCCAAAATCAGCTAAGCGCCCAGTTTGACCAAGACGATGCGTTTATAGCCGCCTCAATCAGCGGCGGAAGGCTGGATACCGCCGTCAAATATCTAAACGACGACGAATACAGGGCGATGTATGACTTGGCGTTTGAGATTATCAACAACATGCAAAAAAGCGCCGATATTTTGGATTACTATCAGAAAGTGGAAAGGCACAAAAACCGCCTAAAAGAATTTTTGGAATTGTTTTATATCGCCATCAGGGATATTATGGTAATTCAGTGCGCGGATATAGATTTGGTGTTGTGCAAAAACAGGATTAATGATATAATGGTTGCGGCTTCAAGTATATCATTAAAAGCGGCGACGCAAATACTTGACTTGATTGTCCGCATGCGGCAGCGGTTATTTTACAGCGGCAATCTGGTTTCCGTGATAGACGAATTGTTGTTTTCTTATCTGGAGGTTAAGGCATTATGCCAATAATAGCAGGAGTTAAATTTAAAAAGACCAATAAAATATATTATTTCTCGCCCGAAAATCTAGAACTTAACGAGGGCGACGGCGTTATAGTTGAAACTGCGCGCGGCATTGAATACGGCACAATCGTGATAACCCCGCGCGAAGTTGACGAGAGCAAGATTGTCCAGCCCCTAAAGCCCATCTTAAGAAAGGCGACTGAAGAAGATATACAAAAACTAAAAGAACAAGAAGCAAAAATCCCAGAAGCTCTCAAAATCGCCGAAGAAAAAATCAAAAAGCACAATTTGGAAATGAAGTTGATTGATGTGGAATACACATTTGACGGCAATAAGATAATCTTTTATTTTACCGCGGACGGAAGGGTGGATTTTAGGGAGCTTGTCAAGGATTTGGCTTATGCCTTCAAAATCCGCATAGAGTTAAGGCAAATAGGCGTGCGCGACGAGTGCAAGATGGTAGGCGGCCTCGGCCCTTGCGGTCGGGAATGCTGCTGCGTGGCGCATCTGTCCGAATATAGCAAAGTCAATATCAAAATGGCAAAAAACCAAGGGCTGTCTTTAAACCCGTCCAAGATAAGCGGGCTTTGCGGCAGGCTGATGTGCTGTTTGGAATACGAAAACGAGCATTATCTGGAAACTGCCCAGCGCATGCCCAAAATAAACAGCGAGGTCATTACCCCTCAAGGCCCGGGAATTGTGGTCTATAACAATATGATAAAAGAAATTGTCAAAGTCAAAGTTTTGGTAAAAGACGATTATGAGATTATGGACTTTAAGCTGGAAGATATCACAGCGAAGGAAACTTTGGCCGAAGAACTGGACCAAGAAGTAATCATAGACGAGAGCATACAAAGCCTTATTGATTGACAAAAAGGGGTTGAAATTTTTATACAAAGCTTATATAATTTTATTATATAAAAATAAGGAGCAATAATTATGGCATACAAAATCAGCGAAGAGTGTATTTCTTGCGGCAGCTGCGTTTCAGAGTGCCCGGTTGAAGCTATTTACGAAGGCGAAACCCAATATATCATAGACGGGGAAACTTGCATTGACTGCGGCAGTTGCGCGGAAGTTTGCCCCGTAGGAGCTATTTCGGCCGACTAAGCTAAAATTTTAGTTTAGACTAAAGCGCTAAAAATCTCTCTTAAAAAACTTTAGGAGAGATTTTTTTGTTTATATGGAAAATTTAAGCTATAATAAACCTATGGATATTAATATAAAAGACCTAAGGCTTGACGACTTGCAAGTCAACGAACTGAGAATTTACCAGCACAAAGATAAATATTGCTTCACTTCGGATGCGGTGATATTGGCCAATTTTGCCCGCGTCAAAAAGAACGAGGTTTTTGCCGACTTGGGCAGCGGCAGCGGCATAATTTCTATTTTGTTGGCGGGCAAATACAACGCTTCTTTGGTCCACGCCGTAGAGATTCAAGAATATTTGGCCAAGATGAGCCAGCTTAGCGTCGATCTAAACAATTTGGGGCATAAGATAAAAGTCCATAATATTCCCATGCAGACCGCTTATAAAGTATTGGGCAAGCATACTATGGACGCCGTTATTTGCAATCCGCCCTATACGCGCCAAGGCGACGGCGAAAAAAATCAGGATTTGGAAATCGCCATATGCCGCCACGAGATAAAGGTAAATCTAGAAGAGGTAATAAAAAGCGCCGCCGATTTGGTCAAATATGGCGGAAGGTTTTATCTAATTCATCAGGTAGAGAGGCTAAGCGAAATATTTCTTTATTTTCATAAACACAAATTTGAGCCCAAAAGGCTGAGATTTGTCCAGGGCAAAACAGGCCTAAGGCCTAACCTTGTCATGATAGAGGCGCATTCTTACGGCAACGCGGGACTTATCGTGGAAGAAAATTTGGTCTTATACGACCAAAACGGGCAAGAGACGCCCGAGCTAAAACAAATTTACGGCAGGATTGAAAAATGAAAGGCAAACTATATGTTACGGCGACCCCTATAGGCAACCTAAGCGAAATGAGCCCAAGAGCCATAGAGACATTAAAAAGCGTTGATTTTATTTTGTGCGAGGACACAACGCATAGCAAAAAACTCCTAAGGCATTTTGAAATCAGCACGCCGATCAAAAGCTATCACAAGTTTTCCGAAGCCAAGAGTATTCCCGATATAATCAACCAACTAAACGCAGGTCGCGACATAGCGCTTATTACGGACGCGGGCATGCCTACCATATCCGACCCGGGCGCAAGGCTTGTTAGCGCTTGCCACCAAAATAATATCCAAGTGCTTGTAATAAGCGGACCAAGCGCCGTAATCAACGCGGCGGCGCTTAGCGGCATGTGCGAAAATGGCTTTATCTTTATCGGTTTTTTGCCCGAGAAAAACAAAGAAAGGCAAAAAATATTGCAGCTATACGCGTATTTGCCCATACCTATGATTTTGTTTTCCGCCCCGCATAATATTCAAGACGACTTGCGATTTTTGTATGAAAATTTGGGCAGCCGCAAAATAGCTGTTATCAAAGAGATGACCAAGATGTTTGAGGAGATTGTGTTTATAAACCTTGAAGATTATCAAAAAATAGAGCCCAAAGGCGAGTATGTTTTGGTAATGGAGGGCAGCCCCCCAGAAAATCCGTTATTGGAATTATCAATTGAGGAGCATTTAAGATATTATTTGGACCAAGGCGAACCAAAAAAAGACGCTATCAAGAAAGTGGCGTCCGAGCGGAATTTAACCAAAAACGAAATTTACCAAATTGCCATAAAATTATAAAAACCTGACCAAAAAACACCCCGCCAAAACGCTTATCAAGCTTGACAAAAGCGCGACAGGCACGGCAAACCTTAGTTTACGCACCTTGCTGGAGGCGAAATAAACCCCGGCGACGTAAAAAACGGTCTCGGACGAGCCCATCATCACGCAGGCCGCTCTTGAGGCGTAGCTGTCGGGTCCGTGCTTGGTCATAATGTCGTTAAGAAGCGCCAGACTGCCCGAGCCGCTGAAAGGTCTTAGCAAGGTCAATTCGGCGAGTTCGTTCGGTATCCCCAGAAAATTAAAAACAGGCGACAGGACGCTAGCCAAATAATCCGTAACGCCGCTTAGCCTCAAAAGGTTGACAGCAATCATAATGGCCGCTATATAAGGGAAAATACCAATCCCCAGATTTACAGCGCCTTTTGCGCCCTCAGTAAAATAATCGTAAGCGGGGATGTTTTTGAAAGTTACTATCAAAAATAATATAAAAAATATAGCGGGCAAAATATAATCAGTCATATTTTTGGCGCCTTTTTTTGCGGTTTTTGATTTTGATAATGATTTTTACCAATAACACGGCGCTTAAAGTCGATAAAAACGATGTGATAATAGTGGGCAATATTATATCCGCGGGGCTTGCGCTTTTTAAAGCCGCCCTTAAAGAAATTATCGTGGTCGGCAATATTTGTATAGACGAAGCGTTAATTACAAACAGCATAATCATAGCATCGGTGGCGACGCCGCTATGGTCGTCCATGCTGTTAATTGCCTTAATGCCCATAGGCGTCGCGGCGTTGCCCATTCCGAGCAAATTGGCGGCGATATTCATGCTGATATATTGGGCTGTGGTATCCGAAACCCTGCCGAATAGGAAATATATCATAGGCCTTAGCCCTACCGACAACTTTTTGTTAAAGCCTGTTTGTTCTAAGATATTGAGAATGCCCAGCCAAATCGCGTATAGCGCCATAAGCGAAAAAGACAGCTTCAAAGCGTTGTTTACGGCGTCAATCATCCCTTCCAAAGTGTCTTGGGGCTTTGCAAAAAACATGGCGACAACGCCTATAAGCATCAATACCGACCAAATTTTGTTCATTGTAATATAATATGACCAAGCTTGTCTTGATATGAAAACCAAAAAAAGCATAATGTTTGGTTTGACCTTGGCGGTAATATTTTACAAAAAAATCCAAAAGATATATAATTAAAAGAAAATTAATTTAAAAAAGGTTTTATCATGAGCAAAAAATATTATATAACCACGCCGATTTATTATCCCAGCGGCAATTGGCATTTGGGACATTGTTATACTACCGTTTGTTGCGACGCGCTCGCGAGATTTAAGCGCCTTCAAGGCTATGATGTTTATTATCTAACCGGCACGGATGAACACGGGCAAAAGATACAAGAACGCGCGCGCCAGCATAATATAGAGCCCAAAGAGTTTGTTGACGGGCTAGTTAGCGATATCAAAAAATTATGGAAGCTTTTGGACATAAGCTATACCAAATTTATAAGAACAACCGACGACGAGCACAAGGCGGCGGTGCAAAAGATATTTAGCAAGCTGTATGAAAAGGGCGATATTTACAAATCGTCCTATGAAGGATGGTATTGCACGCCTTGCGAGTCGTATTGGACGCAAACCCAGTTAAAAGACGGCAAGTGTCCCGATTGCGGGCGCGAAGTAAAATTGACCAAAGAAGACAGCTACTTTTTCAGGCTGTCCAAGTATCAAGACAGGGTGGAAGAGCTTTTGACCAAAACTGAGTTTTTAGAGCCCAAGTCCCGAGTCAATGAAATGGTCAATAACTTTATAAAGCCCGGGCTCGCTGATTTGTCGGTTTCCCGCACGAGCTTTGATTGGGGCGTAAAAGTGCCTTTTGACAGCGACCATGTGATTTATGTTTGGATAGACGCGCTATCCAATTATATCACGGCGCTGGGCTATACATCGGATGATGAGAGCGATTTTGAGACCTATTGGCCCGCCGATTTGCATATGATGGGGAAAGAAATCATAAGGTTTCACACTATTATATGGCCGGCGATTTTGATGGCGCTTGAGCTGCCCTTGCCCAAAAAAGCCTTCGCTCACGGCTGGATTATGCTTGGCGGCGACAAAATGTCCAAGTCCAAAGGCAATGTGGTTGACCCTTTTATTTTGGTGGACAGGTACGGGCTTGACGCTGTCAGGTATTATCTTTTGACGGCGTTGCCCGCGGACGGAACGGACGGCGCATACACCAATGAGGCTTTTATCAAAAAGATAAATACCGACCTTGTCAACACTTTGGGCAATTTGGTAAGCCGCACTATCGCGATGACCGAGCAATATTTTGACGGCGCGATACCGTCTCCTGAGATAGAAGACGAAATAGACCAAGACTTTGCCAATGCAGTAAAAAATATTTACAGCAAGGTAACCGATTTGTTGGAAAAGATTCAGATCAATAAAGCCTTGGAAGAAATTATCTTATTGACAGAGCGCGCCAACAAATATATAGACCAAACGCTGCCGTGGGTTTTGGCAAAAGACCCCGACAAAAAGGGCAAGCTAAAGACGGTAATTTATAATCTTTGCGAGTGCATAAGGACGGTTGCCGTGTTATTGAGGCCTTTTTTGATTAAGACCCCGGACAAAATATTTGAGCAGTTGGGAGTTAACGACGAGGATTTGACCGCGCTTGAGAGCGCCGGACAATTCCCCAAAAAATTAGCGGGCTGCAAGGTCAAAAAAGGCGAAATATTGTTCCCAAGGCTTAAACTAGAAAAAGAACTGGAAGAGCTTTCCAAGCTGTGTTAAAGGCGATTTAAAATGCTTATAGATACCCATGCCCATCTTAACGACCCTAGATATAAAGATAACTATAAAGATATAATCCAAGACTTGCCGCGGCATAATGTGGGCCGAATAATTTGCGCAAGCTACGACAAGCAATCGTCCAGCAAGGCCTGCAAGATAGCTTCTGAGTTTGATATAGTATATTTTTCCGTAGGAACGCATCCCCATAACGCCAAAGATTTTGTCAAGGACGACTTAAAGTTTTATCAATCTTTTGCCGATCAAGAGAAATTGGTGGCCATAGGCGAAATAGGGCTTGATTACCATTACAATTTTTCGCCCAAATACGCCCAAAAATCCGCTTTTTTGTATCAACTGGAAATGGCGCATATCTTGGGCTTGCCCGTTATCGTCCATAGCCGCGAAGCATATGACGACACGCTTAAGATTTTGGACGACAACCAAGAATTTACCAAAAACGGCATTTTGGTGCATTGTTATACGGGCGACTTGTATTTTGCCCAAGAGATATTAAAACGCGGGTTTTATCTTTCTTTTGGCGGAGCGATAACATATAAAAACAACCATTTGGCTTACGAGGTAATAACCAATATCCCGCTTGATAAAGTGGTTTTGGAAACGGATTGCCCTTACTTAACGCCCATGCCGCACAGAGGCAAGATTAACGAGCCAAAGCATATAAAATATGTGGCCGAAAAGATAGCCGAATGGAAAAATATCGCCGCAGAGCAAGTAGAACAAATCACCGCCCAAAACGCATATGATTTTTTTAAGAAGATGAAATAAATTTTTTTGAGGCCAAACGGCGAAAAAATACTGCGAAAAAAAATATTTAAAGATGAATAAGAATAATTATATTTACGAATACGGACAAAAGTTATATATAAATTTGACCAACAGGTGCAGCAATAGATGTTCGTTCTGCATAAGAAATAATCTAGACGAAGTTAACGGATATAATCTATGGCTTGAAAAAGAGCCCGAAGCCCAAGAAATTATAGCCTTGCTTGAGCAAAAAGATTTGTCCAAATATCCCGAGGTAGTGATTTGCGGCTACGGCGAGCCTACTTTTCGGATAGAACAGCTTGTGGAAATCGCCCAATATCTAAAATCGCGCGGCGCAAAAGTAAGGCTGGACACCAACGGTCAGGGCAACCTTATTAATAATTACGACATCGTCCCTAAGCTAAAAGGCAATATAGACAAGGTCAGCATAAGCCTTAATCATTACAACGCGCGGGAGTATGACAAAATTTGCCTTAGCGTGTTTGGCGAGCAAGGTTTTTACGCAATGCTAGACTTTGCCAAGGCCTGCAAAAACGCGGGGATAGACACAAGGCTTACCGTCGTGGATGTTTTAAAAGAAGAAGACATAAACAAATGCAAACAGCTGGCCCAAAGTCTTGGCATTAAATTGGATATAAGAAGCTATATAGATAAAAAGCAATAAAAAAAACAAATATAAAAAAACAAATTAGCCCAAACTAACTAAATTAGTTTGGGCTTACTTATGCGCTTTTTTTGTAATTAACATTGATTATAGATATATTAATATGATATAATAAGTCAATTTCAAATAAGAAAACAAAAAAAATGGACGCGAGAATAAAAGCCCTTCAAAAAATCAATATAATATCTTTGGTCGTCAACGCTTTGCTCGCGATAATGAAAATCATTACGGGCGTTTTCGCCTTGAGCGCGGCGGTAATGGCGGACGGCGTCCATAGTTTATCGGATATAGGCACTACCGTTATTTCAATGATAGCGGTAGGTTTTAGCTCGGAAAAAAGCGACAAGCACCATCCATACGGTCATGAAAGGATAGAGTTTGTAATCAGCATTGTCATCGCTTTTGTATTGATTATCACGGCGGTCGGCTTTTTGGCAAATTCAATAAAGGGGCTTATCTTGCCGCCCGAGCCGATAAAGTATCTCAATGTTTCAATAATTATTATGATCATTTCTATTTTTATGAAAGAAGGTCTTTATCAAATAAGCATAAGGGCCAGCAAAAAACACCATTCCCAAGCGATAAAAGCGGCGGCGATAGACAACCGCACGGACGCGTTGAGCTCAATTGCCGTTTTGATAGGCTTGATTTTCGCTTATTTTAACATATATTTTATGGAACAAATAGCGTCCATTATAGTCGCGGGCATTATATTGTTTGAGGCGATCAAAATCATAGTCATCAGCGCGAAACAGCTGATAGACAGCTCGGTAGGCGAAGAAATTGAAAACAAAATAAAAGAGCGGGCTATGAAAATGACCGATATTTTGGCGATAGAAAGCCTAAAAACCCGCAAGTTTGGCAGTCGTTTGTATGTGGACATAGATATAATAGTGGACAAAAATGTTTCATTTGAGCGCGCGCACGAAATAAGCCATAATGTCCACGATTTAATTGAAAAAGAATTTAACGCCAAGCATGTTCAAGTGCATACCAGCCCGTCAAAATAAAATACCTTATATGATATAATAGTTTTGTGCCCATATGTTTAAGTCGTCATATATTAAAATAAGCATATAATTTTTTTGATGTTGTGGTCTTTCCATATGCCCATAAAAGCATATATTTGCATATAACAATTGCTTGTGCTAAACTAAAAAGCAAGGGTGTTTGCAAAGTGGTCAAGTTCAATAACGATTGGGACGATATTTTAAAAGACGAGTTTCAAAAAGATTATTACAAAAAGATACGAGAGTTTTTAAAATACGAATATACGCATTATACGGTATATCCCGATATGTATGATATTTTCAACGCCTTAAAGACCACATCTTTGGGCGATGTAAAAATCGTCATATTGGGACAAGACCCCTACCACGGCGAAGGCCAAGCGCACGGCATGTGTTTTTCGGTCAAGCCCAATGTTCCTATTCCGCCGTCGCTGCAAAATATATTTTTGGAATTAAAAGATGATTTAGGGCTGAAAATCCCCGATAACGGATGCTTGATAGAATGGGCGATGCAAGGGGTGTTATTGTTAAACACTGTTTTGACCGTAAGGGCGGGCAGGCCAAACTCCCACAAAAACATAGGCTGGGAGATTTTTACCGACCAAGTCATTAATATAATTAACCGGCAAAAGCAAAATGTCGTGTTTTTGCTGTGGGGCAATAACGCAAAAAGCAAAAAAGTTTTGATAGATGCTGATAAGCATTACATATTAGAAACCGTCCATCCCAGCCCGTTTTCCGCATACGGCGGTTTTTTTGGCTGCCGCCACTTTTCCAAAACCAATCAATACCTAATTGAGCATGGAATACAGCCGATTAATTGGCAAATATCAGACATAAAAGACAACCATTATCTTTATATGGTTAGATAAAATATAAAAAGACAATTATTAACCGTCGCGAAATAAAAAAACCAAACCTTTATTATTTTGAATTTTAAAAAAACATAAAATTTTTTTTGAGAGCATAAGCGCCCGCAAATTTGAATATTTTTTGGCTAAAACTAGATGCTATATTTATTGCGATTTCGCGACAAAAAACACATTTAATTTAATTCATTTGTAAAAAAGCGGCATAGTATTTATAATATAATAAAATTAATATAATCAAAGGATAAAAAAGATGTATTACACGCAAGAAGAATATAAAAATAATAACAAACAACAAAGAACCAGCGTTTTATTAATAGCTGTCTTATTAGTATTAAGCTTATTATTGGGCGCAGTTATTTCATATTTTATTTATAAAGCTATTGAGCCCGAAAGAGTGCCGGGCAGGTTAATCCAAAAAACCGCCATTGACTATAAAGTCACAGACGACGCCGAAGTTGTTATTGCCCAAAACAATTTGCCGTCTATGGTTATGATAGAAGTAAAAAGGGGCGGCAGTCAATTCTCGGGAACGGGCTTTATAGCGGATTATGCTGAAAACGGCGGCGCCAAAAACCCGATAATAATGACCAATTATCATGTAATAGCTGAGGCGGTTGAAAATTTTGGGTATAAGATTTATATAAAATTGTTTGACAAAGCCGATTTTTTTGACACGCCTGCGCTAGTTTTAGGTTATGATTCTGAAATTGATATCGCCGTTTTAAAATTGGGCATTGATTTACAGGATGTAGAATATAGAGTCGTGGAGTTTGGCAACAGCAGGCAATTGCGATACGGCCAAAGGGTAGTGGCGATAGGAAACGCGTTAGGCGGCGGGTTATCCGTCACTTCGGGCGAGATAAGCATTCCCGAAGTGGTGCAAGAAATTCAATTAGAAGGCAGCAAAGCCGACGGCACAATCCAGCATTTGATTCAGACCAGCGCCGCGATCAATTCGGGCAATAGCGGCGGCGTGCTTTTGAACATGTCGGGCAACGGCGAGGTAATAGGCGTTAACACTTACAAAGTAATGGCGCAAACAATCACTCTAGGCCAAAAGATAGATATCCCCGCCGATAATGTTGGTCTTGCCGTGCCGTCCAATATGGCCGTGGCGATATTGGATTATATAAAAAGCAGTAGCGGCAATTATGACCAAAGCATAGGCGAAGTAGCTAGAAAAAGAGATATCTTGAAGCTTAATTTAAAAAATGTAAGCGTAGTAATGGACGGGCAATTTAACAA
>JAAZDJ010000083.1 GCA_012512255.1 Clostridiales bacterium
ACCAATACGGGATTGAAATTTTCTTTCCAGGGCAAGCCCCACTTGTTCAGCGCGTCCATAAAAGGATCGGGATCGAGCTGCTCCATATTAAATACGCCCTCGCCTTTCCAAATACCTTTTAGGATAAGCATAGCGCCTATCATCGCGGGCACGCCCGTAGTGTATGAAACCGCTTGCGAGCCTACCTCGCGGTAACATTCTTGATGGTCGCAAATATTATACAAATAATATGTCTTAGGCTTGCCGTCTTTGATGCCCTTAAATATGCAGCCTATATTGGTCTTGCCTTTGGTGCGCGGACCCAAACTCGCCGGGTCGGGCAATACGGCTTTTAGAAATTGAAGCGGAACAATTTCTTGGCCTTGGAATTTGACGGGTTTTATTGAGGTCATCCCAACGTTTTCAAGGCACTTAAGATGGGTCAAATAGCTTTGGCTAAATGTCATAAAAAACCTTATTCTTTTTACGCCCTTAATATATTTAGCCAAGCTTTCCAGTTCCTCGTGATACATCAAATACATATCCCTTTTGCCTATGCCCTCAAAGTCATATTCCCTTTTTATTTCCATAGGCTCGGTTTCTATCCATTTGCCGTTTTCCCAATAACGCCCTTTGGCGCTTACTTCCCGTATATTGATCTCAGGATTAAAGTTGGTCGCAAAAGGATAGCCATGGTCGCCGCCGTTGCAGTCCAGTATGTCTATTTCGTGGATTTCGTCAAAATGGTGCTTTTGGGCATACGCCGCGAAAACGCTGGTAACGCCCGGGTCAAAACCGCTGCCCAATAACGCCATTATGCCCGCTTCCTTAAACCTGTCGTGATAGGACCATTGTTCTTCATATTGAAAGTGCGGGTTGTCGGGATGTTCGTAATTAGCCGTGTCAAGATAATGGACCTTAGCGCGCAAGCACGCTTCCATTATGGTCAAGTTCTGATAAGGCAGCGCCAAATGCATCGCTATTTGGGGCTTATGCTTGTTAAATAAGGCCACAAGCTCGTCCAATTTATCGGCATCAACCTGTTCGGTATAAATCTTGGTCTTGCTGTGTTTTAGCTTTTCGGCCAAAGCGTCGCACTTGGACTTTGTCCTGCTGGCGATCACAAGCTCGCTAAACACTTCGCTGTTTTGGCAGCACTTATGGACGGCGACAGTCGCCACGCCTCCGCATCCGATTATCATCGCTTTCATTTTATTTTTCTCCCTCCTTGTTTTATATTGATAATAGCAGTTCTCGCAAGAATTTACAAGCAAGCGCAATTGAAGTTCCGCTTGTGTCATAAGGGGGGCATAATTCGGTTATATCGCAGCCGACCACATTTAATTTTCCTAAGGTTGCCGCGGCCTCGCGAAGCTCCTCAAAGCTGACCCCGCCGGCTTCGGGCGTGCCGGTCGCGGCAAACTCCGACGGGTCCAAACAATCAAGGTCAAAAGTGAGATAAACGGGCTTGTCGCCTATTATGTCAATAGCTTTTTTTAAGTCTTTTATAACAAACTTGGTCAAATATGTATTATCTTTGGCGTATTCAAACTCTGTTCTCTCCCCCGAACGGATGGCGTATTGGAAAATTTTTTTAGGTCCCAAAACTTCGCAAACCCTTCTCATAACCGTGCTGTGCGAAAGTTTTTCGCCCAAATACTCGTCCCTTAAATCCGCGTGCGCGTCAAAGTCAATCACATACAAATCGTCACATTTTTGCTTTATAGCTTTGACCGCCGCCAAGGTCACAAGATGCTCGCCGCCTATCATTACGGGTATTTTGCCGTCCGACAAAATTTTATACGCAAACTCTTGGATTTGGCCAAGCGCTTTTTGGGCGCTGCCAAAAGGCAAGTCCAAATCCCCTGCGTCAAAAACATTAATTTCAGATAAGTCCTTGTCCAAATACGGACTGTATGTCTCTATGCCGTAGCTTTCTTCGCGCATTCTTTTGGGCGCAAAGCGCGCGCCCGGACGGTAAGTGGTCGTGCCGTCAAAAGGCGCCCCAAACAATACAAACTTGGCCGTTTGGTAATCGCTTCCACAGCCGATAAAAATATTTTTCTTATTCAACATGCTCCAAAAGCTCCGTTACATAGTTGGGCAAATAAAAAGCGCCTTTGTGGAGGTTTGTATTATAGTATTTTGTTTTTATGTTAAGACTATTCCAGTAATCTTCCTTGAGATCTTTCAGCGGATGATACTTTTTGGAAGCGAACCCGAACAACCAATGCCCCGACGGATAAATGGGGATATGCGCCTGATAAACGCGGCAAATCTCAAATGTCTTATATATATTTTTGTGAACCTTTTGCATGGCAAGCGCGTCAGGCTCGTAAAACGGGCTTTCGTGCTGGTTGACCATTATGCCGTTTTCTTTGAGCGCCTTATAGCAATTGCCATAAAACTCTTTGGTAAACAGCGGCTCAGCCGGACCATACGGGTCTGGCGAATCCACTATTATAAGGTCGTATTTGTCTTCGCATTTACGCACAAACTTTAACCCGTCCGAGATAATTATGTTCACTCTCGGGTCGCTTAGCTTATAGCTGGATTTGGGCAAAAACTTTTTTGCCGCGAAAATAAGCATTTGGTCAATTTCCACCAAATCAATCTGCTCAATGCTAGAATAATGGCATAGCTCGCGAACGACGCCGCCGTCGCCGGCGCCGATCACCAATACCGACTTAATGTTTGGATGGACCGCCAAAGCCGGATGCACAATCATCTCATGATAAACAAACTCGTCTTTTTCGGAAAACATCACGGAACCGTCTAAAACCAAACATCTGCCAAAATCAATGCTTTCAAACACATCAATGCGCTGATGCTCGGTCTTTTCGCTAAAAAGCTGTTTGTCAATCTTGATTGAAAACCGCACATTTTTGGTGTGTTTTTCGCTAAACCATAATTCCATTTCTACTCCTTTGTCACATTGATATACTCAACATTTATATCCATTGTGCCGGTCAAAAAACATCCTTTGGCTTTTGAGTATTTAATATATTCCACTATCTGCTTGGTTATTAGCTCGCCCGGCGACAAAATGGGTATTCCGGGCGGATAGCTCATTACAAACTCGGCGCTGATGTTGCCCTCGCATTTGTCCAGCGGCAACATAACCTTCTCTGAATAAAACGCCGCCTGCGGAGTCATTATAACATGCGGATTGATATATTCTTGCTCCAGCATTCCCAGCTTGCTCTTTTTGTAAAGCCTCCTAATTTCGGCCAAAGCGCCGACCAGCCTTTCAATATCGCGGTCCCTGTCGCCTACCGAAATATACGCCAAGAAGTTGCCAAGGTCGCCAAACTCAACCTGGATATCGTATTCGTCGCGCAAGATGTCATAAACCTCTATTCCCGCCAGTCCTATATTAAGCGTATTGACCGAAAGTTTGGTAATATCAAAATCGTATATGGTGTCGCCGTTGACAAGCTCTTTGGAATAGGCGTAATAGTCGCCTATATGGTTGATTTCTTCGCGGGCGTATTCCGCCTGCTCAATAACGCGCGCGAAAATGCTCTCGCCGCGCAAAGCCAAATTGCGCCGCGACAAATCAAGGCTGCTCATTAATATATACGAAGCGCTTGTGGTCTGGGTAAGGTTGATAATTTGTCTTACATAGTCGTGGTTGATGTTTTTGCCCGTAAGCAATAGCGAGCTTTGGGTCAACGACCCGCCCGATTTATGCATGCTCACAGCCGCCATATCGGCGCCCACTTCCATAGCGGACGGTGGGAGGCTGTCATGAAAATAAAAATGCGTCCCGTGCGCCTCGTCCACAAGCACTTTCATCCCGTATTTGTGCGCTAAGTCCGTTATGGCTTTTAGGTTGGAACAAATGCCGTAATATGTGGGGTTGTTTACAAAAACCGCTTTGGCGTCGGGATTTTCAATTATCGCTTTTTCAAAGTCCGCCATGCTCATGCCCAAGGATATGCCAAGCTGCTGGTTTAGCTGCGGATTGACATAAACGGGGATAGCGCCGCACAAAACCAAAGCGTTAATCGCGCTGCGGTGGACATTGCGCGGCAAAATTATTTTGTCGTCCTTTTTGCAAACGGATAATATCATCGCCTGAACGGCCGAAGATGTGCCGTTAACAATCAAAAAAGCGTGGTTTGCGCCAAAAGCCTCGGCTGCTATTTCTTCGGCCTCTTTTATGACCGAGACCGGATGCCCCAAGTTGTCCAAGCATTTTTGCGAGTTGGCGTCAATACTCACGCACTTTTCGCCCAAAAAATCGGTCAGTTCGCTGTTGCCCTTGCCTCTTTTATGCCCGGGCACATCAAACGGCATAATCCTCGCCCTTTTAAACTCTTCCAACGCTTCCACGATAGGCGCGCGCTTTTGTCTTCTTTGGCTCATTTTTTCTCACAACAAAAAATTCTCAGATCTACAACCTGAGAATTTCAATATATATAGTTTTTCTTATATATTTTTTCATAGAGTCTATTTAGCAATAACACTTTTAATACTCTTATTAATTTTCAAGTTGTGTCTTTTTTTTGCACAAGCTTATTATTCATAATTAATAAGGCAACAAAAGTTGCCGATTTCGGCTTTGACCTTGGCTGTCCGCATGGCCTTTTTTCAGAGATTGATATCTGATAGGTCAGTCGTTGCAATAAACTCATAATTAGTTTATGTGCTTAATATAATATCATTTTTACCTAGCAATATCAAACATTTTTACAATGTTTATTTAAAAATAATTTTCATTTATATTGTTATGTTATTTATTAAATTTTAGCCAAAATACAAAAAAAAATTAAAAAGGCGTTTTTTTTATTATGGGTAAAAATACAATACATATATTTTTCGCGCTATTTTTTGGCAAAAATCAATAAAAATAAAAAAAAATAGAGAACAATAAAGTTCCCTATCTTTATATTATAAATGGCTAAAATTATATGTTTAAAATTACGCCCTGATTTATTTTTAAAAAAACCTTGCCCTAAGCTATACGCCTGTTAATCTTCATAGATTCCGTAAGCGGCGTTTACATCTTGGACAAATATTATGCCGTTGCCGGGCTTATCAAGCTCAAGGTTTTTATAAATCGCTTCCACTATGCCCTTGGTGATTTCGGCCTTGCACAATATCAAAACGGTTTCTTTTTCGGGCTCTATTTCCATATTAAACACTTTGGCCGTTTCGTGTATGCCTGAGCCGCGCGCGTTTAAGATCGTTCCGCCCTTTGAGCCGGCGGCGCTTGCGGCGTCAATTACTTCTTCGGCTTTTCCTTTGTTAACTATGGTGATTATAAGTTGATACATAGGACTGCTTGCTCCTTTTGATTTTTGGTTTTCTTCGTTCCTATAACAGCTAGACCCAATAATATTGCACGCGCTTACCGTAAACGCTATTCCATGGTGGGGCTTGTCAAAACGAAATTTTTGGCTTAAGGCTTCCAGCGCGTTTTCGGCGGTTTGGGTATCGGCGCCCATCAAGATTATTTCCTTTCTCACATCGTATAAGGACAAAAACTTCAAAAAAGCGTTGTTTACAGTTCCCCTCCCCAAAAAGACCGTGCCGCCGCGCATTCCGTATTCTTTAGCCTTGCGCAATACTTTGCTGCCCTTTCCATGATTTACGATAATATAAATTATTTCAAATTTGGGCATATTCATTATCTTATTCATCAGTCTACTGAAACTCCTTTCACTTTTGACTTAATCTTAAACACCAAGCCCAAAATTTCCAAAGTCAAAATGGGGAACAGCGCCACCATGGCTATCATTCCAAAACCTTCGGTCAAAACATTGGCCTCTGCGAAGGCGTTTGCCGCCCCCTGTATAAACGCCAAGCTAAATGTCGCCGTCATCGGTCCTGTGGCGACCACGCCGGCGTCAAAAGCCATGCCGATAAAAAGTTTGGGCACAAAAAACATCAATATCAAGCAAATAACATATCCGGGCAATAAATAGTGCCATAACTGAATTTGGGGGACCAAAACCCTGATAACGGACAGCATAACGGCCAATCCCACGCCGATTGACAGCGCTACCAAAACCGCCTTTCTGGACACATAACCGCTGGTAACATCTTCTATTTGGTGCGTCAAAATATGCACGGCGGGTTCCGCCAAAATGGTCACGACGCCCAAAAACAGTCCTATAATTATTATAAACGCCTTGTTTTCTTTAAGCGCCAAGCTGTTGCCTATGCTTATGCCTATCTCCATAAATCCGCCGTTGACACCGACCAAAAATATAAACAATCCCAAAAAGGCAAATATAAATCCCGTAAGCATTCGCCTAAACTGTTTTCTGCTGAGCTTAAAGACAACTATTTGGAGAATAATCAAAATAACGGTTAACGGCGCTATCGCCAAAGCGCTTTGACCAAAGTAAGTTAATAATATATCCGTAAACGCTTTTATTATAGAGCCCGGACCGGGATTGTCCAAATCCAAACTGCCCGTAAACTGGGTGTTTCTATAAAACAAATTTAATATCAATATTGAAAGAACGGCGCCCGTCCCCGCGGTAGCGACCAAGCCAAAGCTGTCGTTTTCGGACGCCTTGCTGTCTTTTTTTAAGGAGGACATTCCTATTGACAGCGCCAAAACAAAGGGAACGGCCAAAACGCCCGTGGTCGATCCCGAGGCGTCAAAGGCTATCGCCAAAAACTCAGGCGAGGCAAACAGCGCGAAAATAAAAATAATTCCATACACTACCAAAAACAAAACATATAAAGGTATATTATAAAAAAACCTGACAAATCCCAACGACATCAAAAGCGCAAACCCGACAGACACCACAACCAAAACCAAAATGCCGGGTATCTTGGACGAGGTAACCACCCCGACCTGATTGGAAAACACTATCAAGCCCGGCTCGGCTATGGACACCAAAAAGCCCAAAAGCAGCGCGGCGATTATCGCCAGCCATAGCTTATTAGACTTGACTAAGGATTTGCCCGTAAGGCTTCCAAGCGGCGCTATTCCGATATCCACGCCTATCAAAAACAAAGTAAGTCCCAGCAATATCAAAACCGTGCCAATAATAAACCTGATAAGTAGTTTAGTATCCAAAGGGGTTATTTTAGTAAAATGCAAAAGCAATACCAAAACAAAAATAGGCAATACAGAAAATAAGACTTCTTTAAACTTAGTGAAAATTACATTCAAGCCACTTTATCCTTTAATCTTTATTTTCCCAAAATAAGCATAAATGTTGCTTAATTTTTTGTCAAGATTTTTCCAAGCGCCTTAAGATGTCTTGTTATAATCTTAATAATTTTATTTTATCTACGGCTTTTCAAATAAAAAACCATTACCAAAGGCTTTTTTAGCCAGCGTCCAAAGCCTTTAACGCTTTTTTATCGTTAGAATAATTTATTCAAAAAATAAAAAAATATTTACTAATTTTTTAGCTTGAGAGGCTTTTGGGCGCATCCGGGTTAAGGTCCGAGGGCTTGCTTTTGAACGAATAGTTTACCGCGACTGCGATTACAATTCCTACTATTGTCTCAAGCGTTCTTTCTATCGGAAATAAATATGTAGGCTCTACATCCAAAGGGGTTATCAAGATAAGCATAACAACCAAACCGGATATAGCCGACGCGCCCTTTATATTGATGATATTGCAAGTAAAAATGGTCAATCCCACGGCAAAAACCGTCAAAATATAAGGATGAACGCCCGTGGCGATGCTAAAATAAAGCATGCCCGTTCCGATGACGCCGCCTATAACCGTGCCTATAAGCCTATGGAGGCCCAATTTAATAGATTCTTTGGGTGTTATTTGCATTGTAAGCAGCGCCACAGCGCAAACATTATACACATCCTCATAATCTGCAAAGAAAGCTATCAACAAACACAAAGCGATCGCCAGCATTGTTTTTAGCGTTCTAAACCCAAGACCGTGTGTGGAAAGATAATTTAACGCTTTTTTGAATTTCCCCATAGTTATCCTTTGTAAGTTTTTTTGACAGCAATATATTATCATAAATAACGCTTTTTATTAAGTTAAAAAGTTCAGCAAAAACCAAGTTAAAGCATTGATTTTTTTAATATTTACGCCTTAAAAAAGAGCGCCCAAAAGCTCAAAAAACGGGCGCTTAAAAAATCTTATAAGGTTTTTATTCTTATAAATATTTATATCTTAACCTTATGGTTTGGGGCGCCAAAATATTTTACAGGTTTTAGGTTAATTATTTTGGCGATTATTTTGGCGGGAAAGGACACTAATTTTTGGTTAAAATGCGTAACCTTGGAGTTATAAAGCTCTATAGCCTCTTTCAGGCTCTTTTCGCTGTTTTTAATATCCGCCAAAAGATTGGCAAAATCCTTGTCGTTCTTAAGTTCGGGATAACTTTTAGCCAAATCATTAAGATTGCCGCTCATTATATCCAATTGGTTTTTTATTTGGAGTTCTTGTTCGGCGGCCATATTTTTTTCAACCTCTATCGCCTCGTAGGACGCTTCTTTTGGGTCTTTTGCGTATTTTTTGGCAATATCAAGCGCTTTTGTTAGCAATTCATACCTTTTGGATAAACTTGTTTCTATTTCCGTGTCGGCTTGGGCGATTTTGATTAGGCATTTTTTGAAGCCGTTGACCGTTATAACAATATACAAAAGCAACAGCAAGACTATCGCTACGGACACTATGACGATTATTTCCACAACACCTATCTTTAGAAAAATCATTATTTTCTCCTTACAAAACTAATGCCAAAATTTTTTTCTTAAACATTATTTTTAATTATATCAAATAACCGCTTTTAAGTCATTACATAATTTTATATTGACAAAAGATTTTTGACTATTTTATAATAATTTTATGAAAAACGGACTTAAACCAATAGCGTCGTTTATGATTGACCACACTAAGCACGATGTAGGCTTTTATCTGACTACGGTCCAAGACATATCGGGGCGCAAAATTTATACCTATGACTTAAGGTTCCGCCGTCCCAACCAGGGCGATTATTTGGACAACGCGGCAATACACACTATTGAGCACATCTTGGCGGCGACCATACGAAACAGCGAATACGCCGATTTGGTCTTATATTTTGGGCCTATGGGCTGCCGCACGGGCTTTGACTTGCTGCTGGTGGACATAGATTATGACGCCGCCAAAGATTTGGTCATAAAATCCATTGACCGCTGCCAAGAATTTGCGACAGTCCCGGGCGCGACCGCCCAAGAATGCGGCAACTACCAAGAACACGACCTTGCCCGCGCCAAACAAGAACTTATCAAATATAAACAAATAATCCAAAACCAAAAAAACCAATAAATCCAAAGTTATAAGACAGTAAATAACCCCAAACCAAAAAAACAAAAGCCCGCAAGTTATTAAGGGCTTATTTTTTTATAATAAAATATTTGATTAATACGGCGTTAAAAATTAATAAAAAGCTTCTTTTTATAATAATATAGACTTTATTATGCCGCTGAAGTGTTCCCAAGGTTTGCCTTCGGGCGGGTAGCATCT